>JAYSPO010000083.1:0-6538 GCA_043722015.1 Candidatus Kuenenia sp.
GCCACCCATCAATCCATTGCTGACAGAGCACTACGCCTTCCGGCGGCGCGGGATGCGGTTCTTGTCATCGACCAGCACGATCTTTGGCGCGTGTACCTGGCGTTCTTCGTCTGAGAACTGTGCATAGCTGCAGATGATCACCAGGTCACCAATCTGGACCAGGCGCGCGGCGGCACCGTTGAGGCACACGATGCCCGAACCGCGTGCGCCACTGATCGCGTAGGTCGTCAGGCGATTGCCGTTGTTGATGTCGTAGATATCCACCTGTTCCCATTCGACAATGTCGGTCGCTTCCATCAGCAACGGGTCCAGGGTGACGCTGCCTTCGTAGTGCAGGCTGGCATCCGTGACTGTCGCACGATGGATTTTCGATTTGAGCATTATTCGATTCATTCAGCATCACGCTCGCAGTTTCGCGGACAATTGAGTTTCACAGCTGGCAATGACTTTCTTCACGACGGTATCGACCTCTTCAGTCGTTAACGTGCGGTCAGGAGCCATAAACCGGCAGGTGATCAAATACGACTTTCGATCGGCATCGATCTGTTTTCCGCGGTACTGTCCACCATACGATGTTCCCAGCAACAGCGCGCCGGCAGATTTGGACACGGTTTCCGATAACTGAGCCCATGAAACTGATTCCGGAAGGACGAAATTCAGATCCCGGGAAATCGACGGAAATCGTGGCAACGGAGCATACGAGCGCCGGGCTGCAAACAACTCTTCGATGAGCGGCACGCGCAGCTCCGCCACGCAGACAGCGTCCTGCAGGTCACAGCGATCCAGGATGTCGCGGTTGAGTTCTCCCAGCCAGCCCCAGTGCTTTCCGTTCAGACTCACCGCCGCGCCTCGGCCAGTCGCATATTCCGGATGCGTTGCGGGTTCGGTTGTGAGCACGGCATGTGGGGCCAGCTTGGCGGCAAGTGATTCGACGACACCCAGGAGCTGGGAGAACGGACGCCCGCAAACGATGCCGATGGTCAATGGCTCGGCCAGATGCTCAGGCTGCCCCAATCCGGCTGTCAGGTACACTCGAGCAACTTCAAACAATTCCGCGTTCGCGCAGCCGTGCCGTTCGTTCTGGCGGCGACAGGAGAGAAGACTTGGGATCAGACTTTGTCGCAGTTGATCTTCATGGCTGCGGCTGGAATGACTCACGGCAACCGCATGGATATCTCCGTGTGGCCGAAGCAACTGTCGCTGTTGCTCACTGACAAACGACATCGTCAGGGCTTCTGAGAGTCCGCTCGCGGCAAGCTGCAGTCGCATCGTATCAATTACACGTTCGCGCAGAGTTCGGGCGGTCGCCACGACCGGCAAGGCAGCATCGACCGGGATATGTTCGTAACCATGAATACGGGCCACTTCTTCGATCAGATCACATTC
The DNA here is from genome assembly GCA_043722015.1 of Candidatus Kuenenia sp. Lineage (GTDB taxonomy): Bacteria > Planctomycetota > Planctomycetia > Planctomycetales > Planctomycetaceae > SXXK01. The sequence goes on from JAYSPO010000083.1 coordinate 1,387, forward strand.
TCGTAACAGGTCAGGTCGCCAGCTCGGTGGTTCGAATGTCGCTGCGTTCGCGCTGCGGTCAAGACACACCAATCCCAGTCGCTGCAAAATTTCCACACACTCGTCGGCCGCAATCTCAATTCCCAGCAGTCGCGACACCTGAGCGAAGCGCAGCGTGACAGAATCCCGCTTTGCAGACACGGATTGTCCTGCCACGACCGAACCTGTCAGCAGCGTGCCGCCCGCAACTTTCTGAATCAGTTCGCAGCAACGGCGGGATGCCCAATCGAGCCACTGTCGATCGACTTTTCGCTCAAAGCGATACGATGAAGGACTGTGCAGCTTCAATGATCGAGCTGTCGCACGCACGGACAGCGACGCGAATGACGCCGCTTCGATCAGTACGTTGGTTGTGGTGTCTGAAATCTCGGTATCAAAGCCTCCCATAACCCCCGCGACTGCGACCGGACGATCGGCATCGGCAATCACACACATCTCTTCGGTCAATGCGTACTGACGCTGATCAATCGCCGTAATCGTCTCACCCTTCTGCGCGCGGCGGACGACAATTTTTTGGCCGTGAAGTCGATCGAGATCGAAAGCGTGCAGCGGCTGTCCGCATTCCAGCATCACATAGTTCGTGACATCGACGACGTTGTTCACCGAATTAATGCCGACGGCTGCCAGTCGATCTTTGAGCCACGTCGGACTACGGCCAATTTTGACTCCCCGAATCACGCGCCCGTGATATTCAGGGCACAGGTCCGGGCACTCAATTGCAATCGAAGTGACGGTGCTGGCGGCCGGTCCGGATTCTGTCACCGTGGCGAGGGGAATTGTCAGCGGCTTTCCGAGGAGTACGGACACTTCCCGCGCGACGCCGATATGTCCGAGGCAGTCGGGGCGGTTGCTGGTGACTTCAATATCAATCGCCACATCAGGCTTTGAAAGTCCTGCGATGACATCGTGGAACTCTTCCAGATTGAGCCCCGACATGGTCAGCCGATGAGTGATCTCTTCAACGCTCGGTGGCAACGACACGTATTCGGCCAGCCAGTTCTTACTTACAATCATGACTCAATGCACAGCCGCTAACGTTCAGTTTTCGCCGCCTGTCTCAGGCAGTGCAGAATCCGTGGCCAGTGAGGCCGCAAACGCGGAATCTAACCGGCGAAACCCGGAAGCCACGCAGTGTAGCCGAACCTGGCGATATCGTGAAGGATTCGTGGGAATGCTGAATTTATGGGATTCTTTCAACGTTGACTTCGCAAACCTCAATCATTCGGTTGAGTTTTGTAATCGCCAGCACTTCGCGAACATCCGCACTGGGATTGAACATCTGGACGGTTAATGGGTGGTTAGGAATTCGAGTCAGTGACACCAAAAGCCCCAGCATTCCGCTGGGCACCAGTCGCACGCCCGTCAGGTCAAACGCCACGACGGACGAATTATTGATCTTGAGCAGGTCAGAAATCGCGGCCCGGTAGTGGGCGACGTTAAATTCGGACGGAACATCCTGACCGGAAAATCCCAGCACCGTCACGGGGCCCACGCTGTAAACTTTCAGCAGTCCATCTTCGGTCAAAGCATATTGCTGCGTAAGATCTTCTGCTGCCAGCTGGTTTTGAGCATCTTCATTTGTCATGGAAATCACTCCTCAAAGATCAATTATCAGAAATGTCAGTCTAACAAATCCTTAGGGGACACCAATCGTCGGCATCGAAAAAATGGAAATCGCGATCAGGTTTGCATTGCTCGCGCCCGCCATCTGCTCTGGGAAATGTCACTTCAGTCTCCTGGGACGGCATTTTCGTTTAACGGCGAGCCGCAGGCGCAGGCAAAACTTTGCGACGACGCCTGCGGCTTGCCGTTAAACTATTAAAACAACAGTCCTCCGGAATCGGGGAATTTATGCCAGTTGGGGATGGATGCCGAATTGCGGGTTTGAAATCGGCAAACGATTGGTATGTTGACGGATCGAGTCCCGCGCCGACGCACTCCCACGTTCATCTTTTTTAAACGAAACTCCGTGCATTGCTTCCAAACCACCTGAACGCCGAATCACCACGTACCCTGAAGTTTATTTCCGATCGATTGCTGGCGGAACTCAGTGCCGAGCTGCGTGGCCCGAATGTGCTGGTGCTGCTCATGCATGGTACAACACTGGCCTCTGCACTGCGTGTGTCGCGTCCGGATCTGAAATTTACATTCTTTACCGCAGAACATTTCTTCTATCGAACTCTGCAGGCGTTTCACGCAGATGTGATGGTGACGCCGGATGCCGTCAGGATTATCTGCGCGGCTGATCTGCCTGAGCAGGAATTCGACGAAGTGATCTTCCCGACTCTGTCCGGTGATTCCGCTGAACTTGCGCAGGACCTGATTCAGGCCGCCCATCAGCGACTGAGATCCGGAGGTCGGCTGTTTGCTTCGACCAATAATCCCAAAGATCGCTGGGTCCAGTCTCAGTTGAAGGCACTCTTCAGCAAAGTCGATGTGCTGAAACAAAAGCAGGGCACCGCGTGTATCGCGACGAAAACCAGCCCGCTCAAAAAAGAAAAAGGGTTCCGCGCGAGATTTGCGTTTCGCCAGGGCGAACGACTGGCCTACGTCGAAAGCCGCCCGGGAGTCTTCTGTCATCGCCGTGTCGATGGCGGCGGACGCGCATTGATTCGATCGCTGGCGTTACTTCAGGGAAAAAACGGTCTGCCGGAATTCAAGCCTCAGCGGATCGTCGAAATGGGCTGTGGTTCCGGTGCCGTGTCGGTCGCCGCTGCGATCGAGTATCCCGACGCCAGAATTCTGGCGGTCGATAGTGATGCACGAGCCGTGGAATGCACACAGCGATCCGCAGCGCTGAATGAAATTACATCGATTCAGACACTGCTGGCATCCGACGGCGTGTTGCCTGAACCCGGAACATGGGATCTGTTGCTCGGCAATCCGCCGTACTATTCCGACTACAGGATTTCAGAACTGTTTCTGCAGGCGGCGCGCACGGGACTGCGTGAAGGCGGCCGCATCCATATTGTCACGAAACTGCTCGAATGGCATCAGGCGCGAATGGATCAACTGTTCGGCGACGTGACACAGCATGTGATCAGTGAATACACAATTTTCACTGCCGTGGCCCGAAACAAACCGGGATCAAAGACCCGCCGCTAACTGCGGGTCGGACGATTCCAGTCGCTGGCACAACATCTGAATCTGGTCCAGATCCATGCTGCGGCGGTAGCTGTCTTCCTTTTCCGGCTCACGCAACTCCAGCATGATGGAACTTCGAACATAGCGCAAGCCACGCAACAGGACCTCGCGTTCGTGGGTGGACACTTCGATCTGCATTATTCCGTTTGACACAACAACGGCTCCGATTGACATTCGCCGAACAGTCCGGATACCTCCTGAATCCGAAATGGGCATTATCTAAGCTGACAGAGGTCATTTACCAGTGGCAGCAGAAAGGCTGGCGCAGTCACGGCCAGTAACAGTTGAAGTGTACGCCTCAAATCGGCGATGCTCAAGCGGTCAATGCAAATCTATCACGAAGCGCGCAATACTTTTCGGACGGAAGTCCGAACGGGAAACTCTGGAAGTCCAATCCGTTCGCGAAGTTACGTCCTCAAGCACCGGTCTGGCTACCCGGCGACCGTGAAAACAATTGAAATTGTGAAATTACGATCAGAACAGATCAAGTTCCTGCGTCGGCTTGCAGCCAGAAACCCCGCGTCAGAGCAGTTCAGGTTTTGGGTCCAGCTCGCAGCGCACCCCTGCGGTAGGCGTCTGCCATTGCCTTGGGAATCGCAGATTCGGACAACACGACTTCAGCCTGATTTTCCTGAGTCAGAGCCCGCATTTCCTGTTCCAGCGCTACGGCAGCGGCTCGGCGCTCCTCTGCATGAGCCCGTGCGATTCGCATATCGGCCTCGGCCTGATCGGCCTGCAGTCGAGCGCCCACATTGTCACCGATGTCAATGTCTGCGATATCGATCGAGACGATTTCATAAGCTGTCTGTGAATCCAGTCCCTTCGCCAGCACAGCGCGAGCGATCAGCATCGGATTCGCCAGGACTTCTTTATGGCTCGCACACGAACCAATGGCCGAGACGATTCCTTCGCCGACTCTTGCGATAATCGTTTCTTCGGTGGCACCACCAATCAACTGTTTGATGTTGGTTCGTACGGTGACGCGAGCTTTTGCTTTCAACTGAATCCCGTCGCGTGCCACGCCGTCAAGAGTCGGTCGACCTGTTCGACCGTCCGGGCAGTCAATGACTTTTGTCTTCACACTGGTCTGCACGGCTTCCAGGACATTTCGTCCGGCAAGGTCGATGGCCGACGCCGTTTTCCAGTTCAGTTCAATCTGAGCGCGATGGGCTGCGATCAGCGCGCGGATGACCAGTGGCACATTGCCGCCGGCGAGGTAATGAGATTCCATCGCGTTTGTCGTGATATCATCCAGACCTGCCTGAACTGACATGATACGTGTGTCCACAATGAGCTGTGGATTCACTTTCTTCAGCTTCATCACAACCATCTGCAACGGCCCGATGCCCGCTCCCGACATGAAGGCCCGAAACCACAACGAGGCGACCGATGCAAAGACGCCAAGAAACACCAGTAACACAAAGCCAAAGATCACCGCCACGCCAGCCAGCAGCAATTGCGTAAAATCCAGTGCCCCCAATACAGGCGCGAGTGTTGCGGAATGTAACTCAAGCATCGTGTTCTTCCTTCGAATGTTCCGGACTCGTCAGCGTCCCGTCGGAATGTAGACAGTGTTTGTCCTGAATTGTAGTATGACCAGAACAGAATTCGCAAACCACTCAACGATCATCGCAGAGTTCACCAACCATATCCGCGTTGACTGGCAAGCAGCAGCAGCGCCTGACTATGATGACAGAGTCGACAAAACGTCATTTCGCCGGTGGCGGATCAAAATCAATTTCCAAAGTCGCCATTTTGTTGTGCCTCGATGCTTCTTAAGCATGGAAAATGGGTCAGGAACCAATAGCCAAATGGCCCAAAGGGTGCTCCGCACTATTGGTTCCTGACCCCTTTTCCAGGCCGCCGGAGTACATTCCGTCGCAGACAAAGTCCGCGTCAGTTTCAACGATCCAGGAGAACCTGTTATGAGAATCGAATCCCGTCTGAACGAATTGGGAATCACACTGCC
>JAYSPO010000084.1:0-1482 GCA_043722015.1 Candidatus Kuenenia sp.
GCCAGCAGTTCTTCGGGAGTTTTTACGAAATCCGCACCGGGACCGTTCAGCAGTTGTTTGACACACTGATCGGCGAGGAATACGAAATCATCGGCCTTCGCGACAGGAGCCGATTCACACTGCAACTCGACCATCGCAGCGCGGCTGGCGTCCTCAGAGACCAAGACACGGACAAGCCCTTCTGAAGTGGAGTTCTCAAACCGCTTCAGCATGACCTTCTTGTTGCGTTCCTTGAGAATCTCAATCGCCCGATCTTGATCCCCACCCGCTTCCACGAGAGCCTTTTTGACATCCATCATGGGAAGGTCGGTCAGATCTCGCAGTTGTTTGACAGCCTGCGCAGTGATCTCAGCCATCACGAACACTCCTTTGACAAACCAAACGAAAACGGAGTCGCCAATGAGTGAGATCGGATCGTTGCGAAACGGCTGCACTCACGACGAAAGACACGAACACAAGGCACGGCCGGTCAGGATTGGATCGAAGGCACAGCCTTGTACTGCAATTCTTCGGCAGGCACGGTAGCGTCCTTCGGAATGGTCGCACGCCCTTCCACGATGGCCGCCGTCAGATGCTTGAGCACCAACTGGATCGACCGAATGCTGTCATCGTTGCCGGGAATCGGCAGGTCGATCTGATCGGGATCACAATCGGTATCCAACAACCCGATCACCTTGATGCCGACCAGATGAGCTTCGTGAACGGCATTCCGCTCCTTCTTCGGATCGACCACGATGATCGCTTCGGGCAGCCGATTCATGCCTCGCAACCCGTTCAGGTTCCGCAGCATCTTCTTGTGCTCACGGAGCAACGTCGATTGCATCTTCTTCGAGTAGGTCTCGATAGCCCCTGAAGTGAAGATCTGATCCAGCTCTTCAAGACGCTTGATCCGACTGCGAATCGTGCGGAAATTCGTGAAGATACCACCCAGCCAGCGATAATCGACGTAGGGCATGTTGACCGAAACCGCCGAGTCGCGAATCGTGTCGGCAGCCTGCTTCTTCGTCCCACAGAACAAGACCAAGCTTCCCTGAGCCGAAACTTTCTGAAGGTAACGCTTGGCTCGCAGCAGTCCGCGAACCGACTCTTTCACATCAATGATATGAATCTGATTTCGACGGCCGTAAATGTAGGGCCGCATCTTCGGGTTCCACCGACTGGTCCGGTGTCCGTAATGAATGCCAGCTTCCAGGAAATCCTTCACCACGATCTCTGACACGTTGCCGACTCCTCCACGAATTATGAGGCGATGCTCTACCAGAAGACTCAAACCACCACAGCAGAACCCTCGCACAACGCCTTTTCAACGGGGCGGCATCGTAGCGGTCGAGCTAGATGCCGTCAAATCAACCGTCGCCCGTGCCGGTCCACGAGAGAAAGGTCACAGGGTTCCCCCATGTAGAAATGTCACATTGGGGACTGTCTTAGGGGCTGTGCATGTATTACGTCCGAGAATTTCGGGAGTGATCGTGTCGTTCCAAC
>JAYSPO010000085.1:0-7578 GCA_043722015.1 Candidatus Kuenenia sp.
CTGATAATAAAGCTGCCCACGCTGTTATTGTCACGGAATTGGTTGTTGACGATGATTGGCTGGGCGCCGCGTACAAACACTGTGGCGTCGCTGTGGACGCCTCGACCATTGCGAGTCGTGGAGTTCCCGGCAGCTCCGATCCCGCTGGCATTGAACTCCAGTCTGGAATTCGTCAGGCGAAAGTTGGCCTGATGCACTTCAATGACGTTAAACTCTGCATAGGTCCCTTCAATCGGAGTTCTTCCGCCACCGTAACGCAGAATTGCATGGTCAATGCTGCCGTTTGATGTGGCATTGAAAACAATGCCACCCCAGTCACCCGCAGCTGCTGTCTGCAGAGACTGATTGTTGGTAGTATCGAAAGTCCCGCCGACACCATATTGATCGTCGAGGATCGACGTGAAAATAATTGGACGTTCGGTGCTGCCTTCCGCGATTACATTCGAATTGCCGATCAGGCTTTCAATTCGCGATCCTCCCAGTTTGACAATCGTGCCTGCATCAATGGCCAACCGACCGCTCAGCCGGGCAACGCCATTCAGTGGTCCTCCCGCACTGCCCGTAATCACCACATTTTCGGTGATGACATGCACGACATCGGTGTCATCGAAACGAGCATTCACGTCCAGCGTATCCAGTGGGGTGCCGAGCAGTGTGCGGACTCGCACAAACACACCATTGATACTGTTATCCACCAGCGTGTTGCCGTGAATCTCCGGTCCGATGCGATTCTGAGAGTCATCAAAGGAATTGGGGTTGGCTGACAGCGCCGCCGCAGAGCTTTGAGTGACTGTGTTGAATGTGATCGTGGGGCGTGCCGTGTCCATGTGGATCGGCGAAAACACACTGAGTACCGAATTGACAAAGACCTGTCCGCCGCCGTAGGTGATATTCGCTTTGTTCACATAATTGAGGAAGATCCCGGACGATTCGTAGTCTGAATTATCTCGGAACACAACTCCGCCCCAGTTACCACCACTTGGGGCTGGCTGAACTCCATCGGTATCCCCGCCGAGTGCGTCGTTTCTGCTTGATGTCAGATAGACGGGTCGATTCGGGACCCCAAGAATCTGAATGGCTCCGTTACTGCGATCGATCCCCTGAGCCGATGTACCAGCGTCGATGTTGGCGGACTGCAGCTTGATCACGACATCCGCATCGATCATCAACGTGACGCCCTTTGGGATGTCCAGCGTCGATCCATCCCGGAGTGCTACTCCTGCAGTTGTCTTACCAACGAGGTACGGCACGGCGTCGCTGGGCGTCAGTTCGCTGGCATCCACGCCGCCGTTCCCCACGACCCGAATAATGCTCCCGGCAGTCGCAGCGGCGATTGCCAAATCAATTCTGTTGTACGGTGCGGCGAGTGTTCCCGTGCCACTGTCAGCTGCAGTCCGATCGACAACGAGTGTGTTCGCTACACTGAACCAGAACTGGTATTCCCCTCCGGCATTGCCGTCGGCGTCGCCATCAAACTCAATGTTCGTCGCATCCACCAGCTTGTTTAACTTTGCCGGGTCGAAGTTTAGCTTCAGTTGATACGCACCATCCGTCGTCCCGCCAAAACCGGAGTCGGAAATCGAGGGATCATAGTCGGCATTTCCGGTGCTGCTGACACCGATGTAGTAAGTTCCTGGAGCGAGATTCAGGCTGATAAACGAATCCGCACTGTAATAGTTATCATTCTGGGAAATGAGATTCTTGTTAGCGTCGTAAAGCCTGAGCACGCTGTCAAGATTGCTCACTTGCCGTTCAGCCAGTATTTCAGCCGAGAAGCTGCCATTTTGTGTCAGCTGAAACTGGTACATGTCAATGTCCGTCGCATCAGGTCGATGAATGCGCTGGATGTTGACGGTATCGATATCCGTTGGAAAGATAGGTTCGCGGGCCAAGCCCGGAACGGTTGGGTCTTCGCCCTGGCCCATCACTGAAATGGCGTCGTACGCATGCAACAGCCCCAAGGAATGGCCAATCTCGTGAATGGCCACGCTGAACCATGCGCCACCATATTCACTGGCCCCCCAATCGGTATTACCGTTCATAATCGCCAGAGTGGCATTAGCCATCCCGGCGGCGGCATTGGGAGGCGTCGCTGGGTCAAAGGCGCGCAGGTCCCCTGTGACGATCTGCAGGCCGGTGCCAGAAGTCTCACGCACGACCAAGCCAGCCTTCTTCGACCAGATTTCCAGGACCTCGCGAGCTCGCTGCTTCTGATTCGAAGTAATTGCATTGTGCAGGTCGTTCCCCTGCGGATCCTGGCCGTAGACATCGCCAAAATAGTAGTTCACGACCGCAATTGCACTCGGAACGGACAGAGCGTTTCCAGAGGAACCGACGTAGTTTTCATCGGCGATCGGAATGTCCCGGTGCGATGGTTCATCAGTGCCCCCGGGATACTGCGGCAGAGGAATCGCCTGGCTCGAAATCGCACGCGATGGCGTGGTGTAATTCGCCCCCAGAATTCCCAGATTTTGCGAAGTTGCAAGACTGGATCCGGCATCGATATTTGCCAGGCCCTCGCCAAACAAGGAAATCTGATACGAACCTGTCGTCGTGCCTCCGGTCGCTCCTGCTCCCGTCACTGGATCATAGGACCCGTTGCCCGTGCTGCTGACGCCAATGTAGTATGTGCCGGGGTTCAGTGAGAGATTCAGGCTGCTTGTTCCCGCAACAATTTGCGTACCGGTACTGTCGAACAGGCGAGTCACGACGGTATGGCCGGTCTGTCCCACGACGAAAGCGCTGAGAGTCGTTATCTGAGTCAGACTAAACTTGTACAAATCGACATCGTTCACACCGGCCCCGCCGTCACCAGTGAATTCGACCGCAGCGTAGGATCGAAGCGTTCCGATATCAATTGCGTTTGCCAGCGTAGCCGTGAGACCGAAATTCGACCCAATCCTCAATGAATAGGTTGTCGTGGGCAGGTCTGCTGCGAATTTCAAGACTGATGTATTCGAAACTGAGTCGTAGGTGACCGACGTCGGGATCAGCAGCGTGTCATCCGTCGATACCAGGGTGCCAGCTGTGTCGTAAAGTCGGTAGAACGCGGGATTCTGAGCGGCAGCAGGACTTAAGTCGTCCTCATTGAAATGCACGATGACTGTATCTTTTCGCTGCACCAACCCGCCATCACTGAATGTGACAGACGCGGGCATATTGAGGGTCGGCGCAATCGTCGGTGTGAAGACATCGCCCACAAGTGTGACGCCGCTACCAACCGGCGTTGCCGTGACTCCCATGGCTGCCGAATTGATCTGAGTCGCCAGTTGAGTCGCAACAGCCGACGGGAGGCTCGCTGGCGTAAAACTGACCGCATAGTCCCCGGTAATACCGTTGGTAAGAAACGTGTTTTCGAATTCAAAGCTCTTTGTCTTGCCGCCCACAGTGATGGTCAGTCGGTCTGCATCGCGCAACTTGGATACGTCGGCGATTGTTATGACCTTATTTCGCAGGATGGGCTGCGGAACGACACCCTCGACGACAGCTCCAAGGTCCAGCGTGAATGTTCGATTCAGATCAACGCCATTGTTGAAAGCCTCATTTGCTGAATTCTTCAATGCTCCCGCACCGGTGCCTTTGATCGTAACGCGATAAAGATCGTCCGGCAGGTTCTCACCGAATCGGACAATGACCTCTTCCGGATGGTCGCCGATGCCAACGTAGCCAATGGTCACCGGAATATCGCCAATGCCGTTGAACAGGCCATCGTTGCCAGCTCTTTGAACCGAAATGCCTGTCGCCAGCGTGCTTGCCTTGATCGTTTGCCCTGGGTTGAATTGCAGTGTCAATTCCCGGGGCGCCACATTTCGTACTTCTCCCTCAAGCAGGATGTCACCAACATTTGGGCGAATCGCGACCAGGGTGGGCGCGGTCAGCAGGGAGCGAGTTTCCAGACTTTCCGAAGACTCGGATGTTCTCTTCTGCGCCAGACGTCGCTTTCCCACACTCGGAGACTGAAGACGGTTGCGAACGGCGTTTAGCCAAGCGGAAATCAGCATTGAGACAATCCTGAGAAGGACACAGAAATTTCAATACGAAGCAATGCAACGAACACGGCAAGAGCATGAACCATTGTGCAGAAACTCGGAAGAATAGCCGAAAATGCGGTTTTTTTGAAAGGACTCTCTGCGCGCAATTCGCCTCATTGTTCAAAAGACGGTGATTTTGAGCGGATCAAACATCTAAAACCTTACAGAAACAGGGGGAAACCTGATCTGACGCAAGCACTTACTTCCGGCCAGCTTGTCCAGACTCTGCAATGCGGCCGATTCTGCCGGAGAAATGCCCGATGCTTTCGTCCAGACGATGACGCATTCAAAATCTGTTGACGTTGTGCATATGGCCAGTTTTCCCGATTTAAATGACTCGTTCCGTTCGGTGGCTGCGCAACGGTAGAATCCACATCAGAGATGCGCAGCCACATACGCGTAAACAGTATCGGTAACGAGCAGCAGTCATCTGGCGAATTTAGCCGGTCTCTGGCATAATCCGAAGCTACGCATGGAATCGCGCCAGCCCCCCATGTCAATTCCCGGCATCCCAACACTCGACGAAGTTGATCGCCGAGCCCGAATTCGCAAGAATCCGGCGAGGGCTTTGTCAAGCCAGCGAATCGGGGGGTTGCATCTGTAGGCCGGACCAGGAGGAGCGCCGTTCGGGCACTTGGCCGACCTGCCAGAACGGCGCTCCGCTTGGTCCGGCGTACCCAAGAATCAAGTTATACAAGAGTACCAGTTTGCTTGTCACCGCAGTCCAATGAGGTGAAGAGTGTTTTGTTTGAATCGCCTTGCCGTCACGACGATGTTCCTGTTTATTTGTCCTGCGGCTTTCATGGTCTCGCCATCGACAGTAGACGAAGGGTCAAAGCAACCGGTCCGGGAAGTCAGGATCGATCCGATCAGTCGCAATTTCATGGCTCCGGTCCTGGAAGATTTTTTTCGTCCGGATGAAGCGGGCCTGAAGTATGAAGAAGTCTTCTTTCCCAACGAAACGAATGAAAGTCTCCGTGGCTGGTTCATTCCGGTTGACGGAGCAGACAAGACAGTGCTGTTCTGCATGGGGAACACCGGCAATATCTCCGGCATGTTGTTGTATGCCAGATTGCTGACTGACGGTGGCGTCAACGTAATGTTGTTTGACTATCAGGGATTTGGAGGCAGCACGGGAATCGCGACTGCATTATCACTGCTCGGCGACACACTCAGCGCTTTTGACTATCTGACCAATACACGCGGGATTGCGGCACAGGATATCGGCGTGTTTGGTGTGTCACTTGGTTCTCCCTTAGCCATCGCGGTGGCCGCAGAACGCCATGCAGGTGCCGTCGCTGTCGAAGACGTGCTGTTGCCGACTGCCCAGATCGAAAAGATGAAAGATTTGCTTCGCGATGACTTTGCGACGCGGATGGCGTTGGGTGCGCTGCGGACGGTAGTGCTGCCGAAAGTCGAACCATTAACCAATGTGCCACGCCTGAAGTGCCCGCTCTTTCTATTGCACGGTGAACACGACCGGCTGCTGTCACCGTCGGGTTCAGTCGAAGTTGCCAAAATTGCTAAAGTGCCGACTCGGGTCTGGATTATGCAGGGTGCCGGACACGCTCCGGAGACGCTTGAAGTGAATGAACTGGAATACGCGAGTCAGATCCAACGGTTCTTTCGTGAAGCATTGAATGGGGGCATGTCGGAACCGGACGTCAGAATGTCACACATTAGAAATGGCGAACAATGGACGGCAACCGTGACGGTTGAAGCTGATCAGGTGGCGGCATGGCAGATCGCAGTCGGTTCTGCTGACGGAAAGTTTCGATTTGCACGCCGTCATGCGGGCGGAGAATTTCACCTGGACGTGCAGGCACCGTTTGAACCCGTTTGCGTGTCAGCGATTGCGTTTAAGAATTTCAAGGCTCAGCCGGAGGGCACATGGATTCCGGAACTATCTGAACTTTCTCAGTCCCTGGCAACGTTTCGTAGTCTGCAACACGGGATTGCCAGGAATTGTCGGTGGCAGCCGGGAGTCCGGATGTCCAAAGGTCGTCCTTTTCAAACCCAGTGCCGCGCACGGCAGGACTGGGATTGGCTGCAGCAGCAACTGGTGCCGTCGGAATCCACTCATCCCGGCGTGAGGCCTCGCTATGCACGAGAAATTGCACAGTTTTACTATCGACTCTCCAGTGTCGATCAGGAGGCCTGCCTTTCAATCGTGGATTCCATGCTGCAGTACATGCCGGACGATCCTGACAAATACTATCAGCTCGACAATGCCGGATTTCAGCTCAAGCTGGAAGATCCAGCCATCGCGCATTGTCTGACCTGTCTTGCACGCAAGCAGTTTGGTGACGGCCAACTGCATGAAGCCTCTGCCACACTTCGCCGTGCTGTGCAGGTTGCGCATCCCAAAAGTCCGCTCAAGGCGGCCGATATAGATTCCCTCACGGCTGAATCTGATTTCGATCTGATTGTCGGACTGAAGTAGCCATCACGCTCCGCCGTGATGAGCATTTGTCAATCGACATTCATCAAACGAGACAGAGTCCTAAGATAAGCCCCGTTGCATGGGGCAGAAGGACAATCAGCGCTGGAGCTCCCATTCATGTGGCCCAGTTCAGGGCTCGTCACGACGGAGCGTGACGGCTACGTTGCGAATTGCCAGTCACCGAGGCCAAACCCTGGTGAGGACGAAGTTGTTGGTTGAAAAAGGTGTCTGGAACTCTCCGGCATCAGTGTTTATTCGCGTATTCTGACGCATCCAAAGTTCCAGACGCCTTTTTCAACGCGATTTCATGCACTTGGACGCGAATCTGGGACAGTCGAAATAGTACAATACGACTCATCGAGTTGTGCAACTCCTCCTTCGACAATCGAGCCTGACCATGCCCCGTTCCATCTGTACGATCCTCGTGCTTTCCCTGTTCGCCTCGATCTGTTCAAACGCACTTGCCGACGAGGGTTTCCAACCACCTGCAATTCGCTTTTTGTGGCCCGACGGAGCACCGCAGGCGATGGGAAATGCCGATGCAGATAAACCCGGCGTCTGGGTTTATCCGGCGGGGGAGAACGCCAATGGTGCCGCCATTGTGATCTGTCCCGGTGGCGGTTATGCGATTCACGCCACCGACCACGAAGGAGTTCAGCCTGCAAAGTATTTCAACAGCATCGGCGTGACGGCATTTGTTCTGCGTTACCGATTGTCCCCGTATCGACATCCCGTACCGCTCATGGATGCTCAGCGAGCATTGCGATTTGTGCGCGCCCATGCGGAGGAATTCAAAATCGATAAGCACCGCGTCGGGATCATGGGATTTTCTGCGGGCGGCCATTTGACTTCGACTTCGGTGACTCATTTTGATGGCGGTGACGCGACTGCGGCAGACGCGATCGACAAGGAAAGCAGTCGTCCGGATTTCGGAATTCTGGGCTACCCCGTCGTCAGCCTCACAGCCGATTTCGCGCATCGCGGCTCAGGCAGCAATCTTCTTGGCAAAGACCCGACCGACGAGCAGTTGAAATCGCTCTCGAATGAACTCCATGTCACGGCAGGCACACCGCCGCTGTTTCTGTTTCATACATCTGAAGACAC
>JAYSPO010000086.1:0-1561 GCA_043722015.1 Candidatus Kuenenia sp.
GCCTTCAGAAATCTTTGTTGAGCAGGGTGGCCATTGCCGCCCATCAGACATTCGTAACAAACATACTACGGGTGGGTGGTATGCTATTATGCCCACAGCAGGGCTTCAAGCGAGTGCCGAGCGGTTACCAGATTTTTCGAACTTTTGTGGCATGTTGATTTAATGGGGTCAGAGCCCTTCATGACGGCAATCGAAGCTAAGACCCAAACGTTTTTGGCTTCGACTACCGTGAGTAGGGGGGTCTGACCCCATTAAATCAACAGACCCCTGGCCACCCCTTGTCACAGTCGTTGGCGAGCGGCTGGGCGTCAGCCCTTCGTGTACAGCCGCGACTTCAATCGTGAAGACGCAAACATGTCTGGTCTCTTTTCTCGGTCGTCCCCTGGCCGAGTCGGGGTTTCGAGTCCGAGACGGACGGCACTGCGGCGAAGCCAGGTCAGTTCGGCTTCGGTCTCCACCTTTTTCACGCACGCATCGTGTGCGTGATCGTCAGGCGACGGAAGAACTCGCTGTCCTGATCGCTGGATTCGGGACGAACAACAAAATGCCAGTGATTGCGCTTCGCTACCATGGCATAAATCTGCAGAGGCACTATTTCCCACGTCTCTTCGACCGCATGCGTAAACGCGGCATAGTCTTACGGCTTTTCAAAAATCGTCAGCCGAACCACCGCCCGATTGAGAACGTGGAAGACTTCACCAGCCGGACAACTGCGTTTCGTGCGTGCCGTTTCGTGCGTGCCATCCACGGAGTCCAACACAGGCTCACGGCAAATAAAAGAGACCTGACCCCTTTGCCCCGCCTCTTTGCCCCGCCTCCTTTGCCCCGCCTGACCCCTTTGCCCCGCCCCTTTGCCCCGCCGATCAATCGGCTGCACCCGTTGCCAAGCGTCCTCACGATTTCTTTGATGGGCGTCCTGGCCGGAGCCGATGGACCGACAGGAATTTCCAAGTGGGCTGTCGCAAAGAAGGATCTGCTGTTGCAGGCACTCGATCTGCCGCATGGGATTCCTTCGCGAGACGTGATTCGACGAGTGTTGTCTGCCGTCAAGGTCGGTGCGTTTCAATCCTGTTTTGTCTGCTGGCTGAACTCACTGCGGGATGCTGCGAGAGAGAAGGCCGGCATCAGCGCTGAGGAAAAGACTCACATGGCGATCGACGGCAAGACCATGAAGAGAAGTCACAATCGCGCCAAGGGACTCGGCCCCATGCACATGGTGAGTGCCTGGTTGTCGGAATTCGGACTGACGATGGCACAAGTCGCAACGGAAGAAAAATCCAATGAAATTACTGCGATTCCGGAACTCATGAGACTCATCGATCTGAAAGGTGCCATCATCACGATTGATGCCATGGGAACTCAAACAGCCATCGCCGATCAGATTGTTGACGGTGAAGGTGATTACATTCTGGCATTGAAAGCAAATCAGGACGGCCTGTTTCAGCAAGTTATGAATTGTGTCGATGAACACATCAGCGATGACTTCGCACGCATTCCATCTCAACGCCTGGAGGACGACACAAAGAAAGGCCACGGATGAATGGACTCACGAACATATGTT
>JAYSPO010000087.1:0-4257 GCA_043722015.1 Candidatus Kuenenia sp.
CCTGCGACTTCTGCGCGACCGGCCGCATGGGGATTGCGCAAAACCTGTCCGCGGCTCAGATGCTTGACCAGGTTCTGCAGAGCGGGCAGATGCTCACCAGCGAACACCGGCGTCTGCGAAATATTGTCTTTATGGGGATGGGCGAACCGTTTCATAATGAACAGAATCTGCATGAGGTCCTGGAGATCCTGACCGATGTTCGCCAGTTTGAGCGGTCTCCGGCCAGCCTGCTGGTTTCAACGGTCGGCATTCCGGAGGCCATGGTGCGCTGCGCGAATCGTTTTCCGAGGGTCAACTTGGCGCTCAGCCTCCACAGTGTGGATCCGGAAATTCGCAAATCCATCATTCCACTGGCCGTAAAGTATTCGCTTCAGGATCTGAAAACGGCCATTGCGGAAGTCAATCGATTGCAGAGCGTTCCCTTGATGATCGAGTACCTGATGCTGAAGAATTGCAACGATTCGGTCAATCAGGCTCAGGAACTGGCAGCGTGGGTGATGGGACTGAACGTCCACATCAACCTGATTCCCTTCAACCCGATTGAAGACGCGCCACATCTTGCAGGAAGCGCACGCGAAGTGATTGAAGACTTTTCCCGTACACTGAAGCATGCTGGCTTAAAAGTCACCACTCGCCATTCGCTGGGAGCCGACATCTCTGCAGCCTGTGGACAACTGGTAAGAAACGAAAATCGCCAGCGTCTGCCGGTAATATGACCAGAACATAGCCCCTGTCGCAAAGTCCAGGGAAAGACGCCGGTGGGAGTCGAACCCACTTGAAACTGCTTTGCAGGCAGTCGCCTTGCCGTCTGGCTCCAGCGCCGTAGTTGTGTAGAAAAGTGTCCTCGCCAGGAGTCGAACCTGATCTACGACCTTCGCAGAGTCGCGTGCTGTCCCTCACACTCCAAGGACCTGTTGAACTTGATTACCCCACCGAGGAATCGAACCAGCAAGTGCGGTCACTGACCGATGAGGGAAGATGAATTCCGCACGCGGTAGCTGAAAACAGTTCGAAGGCAGTCATGCATCCTCCACACTCGCAGGGCATAGCAATTCATCAAAGAGCCGACGACTGGATTTGCACCAGCATGAACCTGTTTACAAGACAGGCGCCTTTCTCAGTCGAGCCACGTCGGCAAAAGCAGCAATCGCTGCAGCACAAGCGTGAGGATTCGAACCCCATGCGTCAGTTTTGGAGGCTGACTGCTCTCCCAGGAGCACGCTTGTAAAGATTTGATCAAGGGTGACCGAGCGGAATCGAACCGCTGCCAAACAGATTCACAGTCTGTCTCCGGAAACCAGCACCGGACCCGGCCACAGCGGAAGGAGTGGGAGTTGAACCCGCAAGACGCTTTTCACGTTCGACCGGCTTCCAACCGGTTCCCGTCGCCAATCGGGTGGCCCTTCCGTTATCAAGCATTTACGACCATTGGCCCAACCAGGATTCGAACCTGGACTGCCCGGGTAGAAGCCGGGTGTGATTTCCGTTTCACTATCAGGCCAGTCAACAAGCGGAAGGCAAGGGATTCGAACCCTCATCTCCCTCGCAGGAGAGCCGCGTTAGCAGTGCGGCCCGGCGAGCCGTATCCGGCTACCTTCCGTATCAGCACGACCTGATGGGAGTCGAACCCATCACACCGATCTTGCAAGGATCAGTCGCCTCCATCGGCGGTCAGGCCCAGTTGAGTCGCCAATTCTCAGCCATCAGTTTTCAGAACTGACCACTGCTCACTGACAATTCAATTGCAGGCCCCGGTATCGATCCGGGCGAACCGGCCTTATGAAAGCCAGTTGAGCACCTGCTCACCTGCAGTGACCAAGGGGAGATTCGAACTCCCACGCCTTGCGGCTCGACATTTTGAGTGTCGCGTGCCTGCCAGATTCCACCACTCGGCCCTATTGTTTGTGAATGCGTCGGGACGGAGTTGAACCGCCAAAGCCCGAAGGCGGGTGGTTTACAGCCACTTGAGCTTGCCAATGCTCAGCCGACACGAATGAATTTGTTTGGTCTTGTAAAAAAGCGTCCCCGAGGGGATTTGAACCCCTGATCTCCACCTTGACAGGGTGGCGAGCACTCCGGGCTGCTCCACGAGGACGTGTTGATCAATAGCTCGAGTGGGATTCGAACCCACAGCATCCCTGGTTCTAAGCCAAGGTGGTCTGCCAGTTGCCTACCGAGCCGAGTGATTTGCGATTGTTGATTGCCGATTTGCGATTGAATTTGCGCCCTGCCGATTAAGTGCATTCGAAAATCCAAAATCGAAAATCAGCAATCACAATAATCCCGGATGGACTCGAACCATCGTTTTCTGGGTGTAAACCAGGAGTCGTCGCCACTGGACCACGGGATCAAGATGAACAGCTGGCCGCAGGTTTCAGGCTGTAGGAATTCGCATTGACCCAATTCCTCAAGTCTTTGTAGCGGAAGCCGTGGGACTCGAACCTGCGGACCCATCGTTCAAAGCAACGAATTTCTACCAACAGAAACTACTCCGCATCGTGCAAAGGGACGGGCGGGACTCGAACCCGCGCGAAGGTGCTTAACAGGCACCTGCTCTGCCGCTGAGCTACCGACCCGCATAAGAGTGCCCTGCGGGAATCGAACCCGCCTGTCCAGCTTGGAAGGCTGGCACCTTTGCCGCTCGGCCAAGGGCACATGTATTCTCAGTCAAGCGGAAGCCGTGGGACTGGAACCCACAACGGACTGTTCGTCCGCACCTGCTTTCGAGGCAGGCTCCTCAACCAATCGGATGACTTCCGTTCGTATCAGCTGCGGTGGCAGGAATCGAACCTGCGTCGCGGCGATTAACAGTCGCCTTCCCGTACCAGCACAGGACCCACCGCATCACATCAGTCAGCGTGGCCGGATTCGAACCGACGTTCTCGTGCGCCCGAGGCACGCGGATTCCCAAGCTTTCCCACACACTGAATTTGAGTTAACAGTTGTCAGTTGAAAGTCTTCAGAACAGGCTCATCGAAAGCTCCGCTGGCTACTGACTGCTGAAGACTGACTACTCCTCTAAGAGCGCCCAGTCGGATTTGAACCGACCCAACTGCCCTGGCAGAGCAGCACGCTACCGCTACATCATGGGCGCTAAAAGTTCTGGCCAGATTGTCAAAGATCCAAAACGAACAAGTGGGACCGGACGGACTTGAACCGTCACCAACCCGGTTAAGAGCCAGGTATGCTGCCGCTAACACTTCGATCCCGTTATGTGTTGCATTCAAGTAGGCCCGGACGGAATCGAACCGTCGTCTGGCCCTTATAAGGAGCCGGCTCTGACCGTTGAGCTACAAGCCTGTATCTCATGGCGATCAATGGGGCCGGAGAGATTCGAACCCCCACCGCGCGAGTTAAAAGCTCGCTGTGCAGCCGTTACACCACGACCCCGAATATGGTCGCGGTATCCGTTTCAATCGTTGTCGTTCGCACACTGTGTGTTCTCCAGTAAGTAGCCCGAAAAGGAGTCGAACCTTTGTTTCCGCCTTATCAGAGCGGCGCCCTGAACCGTTGGACGACCGGGCTGTATGTCTGTCAGTGACCCGTGTGGGATTCGAACCCAACCTCTCCAGCTTGAAAGACTGGCAACCTCACCAGAAGTCGAACGGGCCGTGTTTTGCGCGCACCAGATGCGCAAAGTGGGTCGAGAGGTGCTTAAATCCTCGTCTGCAGATTTTCAGTCCGCCGCTAATCCATCTCAGCTACCGACCCATGATCGGGGAGGACATCGCGGCCAGAACGAAAAAAGCCCGATGTCGCAGTGACACCGGGCTTTGGAGGGTTTCTCCGAATACGGCCAAGCGTCACAATCGCAGAATCTGAGTGGAGAGCTCCGTTCCATAGTTGGAACGGGCCGATTGATCGACATAGTTCCCTATACCCAGGGATTTGCTTATGAAACTTGACCGTAAGAAAAACATGGAACTGAAGATCCGAATCTGAATGTTGTAAAGCCGACGTTTGCCAGCAGGTTGCTGAGTGAGACGCGGCACGGTCCAGGAAGGTTCACGGAATGTTTCGGATTTTCACGCACAATCAGATATCGATCGAAATCAAGATTGAAAACGATGCCGCCGAACCACGCTTCCGAAGCCTGATTGCATGCAATGAGCGGCATCTTTGATTGTGCGGCCACGATGATTGCATCATGATACCCACGATGGTTCGTGTCCCATGTCTGCGTGCGGGAATTCACTTAACGTGAAACACAAGTCCTGGTTGTTTCCACCTGTCTTAATCTTCGGGATGTTGTTGCTG
>JAYSPO010000088.1:0-2870 GCA_043722015.1 Candidatus Kuenenia sp.
GGTTGGAGGGCGATAGCCCGAAACCCCGGGGCTTCCTTCGCTCCGCTCAGTCCAGCCCCGGCCACCCAACCCGCAATCCTTGCCTTGACAAAGCACTAGCGCCTCAGGCTCAAGTCAATTGGGTTCGGTAAGTTTGTTTCTGCCGCTCGCCTAAACTCGCTAATGTGTGTCTTCTCGCTGCGGTCCGTCCAGAGATCAAATACCGACGTCAAAATTCGGAAAGCATTGCCCCTGGATCTACTTGCAGTGATACAGCGCGATCAGGCAATACGCAGTGACAAGATTTGGGTCGCCTTCATACCAGCGGTCGGCGGGATTGGTCCAGCTTCCGTTGGGTTGTTGCAGTGATGCCAGCTTCACTGTGAGTTCTTTCTTCCAGTCGTGTTTGATTCCGGCAGCATCTGCAAACTCATCGCCGCCGATGACGGACATGGTTTTTGCGAATGTGTGGAAGTAGTAGTACAGACCCTGCTGACCCATGTTCGGGTTTTCTTCGAGCGTGTAGTGTTTGCGAATCCAGTCGGTGGCAGCTGTGACGCGCGGATCATCTTTGCCGACACCCGCATAGATCATGCTCTTCAGTCCTGCATACGTAATACTTCCGTACGACTTGTGACCGCCATTTTCCGTTTCGCCCGCTTTTGATTCTCCTCCCTTTGCCGGTGTGTAGATGAATCCTCCGTCGTTCACCTTGCCTGCAAACGGCAGCTTGTTGTGTTGTGATTCCAGGTTCTGCGCGCGCGACACAAACACCAGAGCCTTCTGCATGGCGGGATCATCCTCAGCCACACCGGCTTTCTTCAATGCTTCGACCAGAAACTGTGTATTGGACATATCTGGACGTTGCTTGCTGTCATAACCACCACCGCCGTAGGCTCCGTCAGTCGTTTCAATGCCTTCGCCTTCATCCCACTGCAAGCCACGCAAAAAGAGTTCTCCCTTTTTGATGACGGCATCGAAACGACCGTCTTTGTTGGCCTCCGTCAGAGCCAGCATGGAGATGCAGGTCTCATAATTCTGATGGCGACTGGCGGCAGCATGAATCCCGCCGGTTGGCTGCTGACTGGCGACGATGAAATCCAACCCCTTTTTCACGCGTGGATCTTCTGCGGATTTCCCCGACATCAGCAGTGACGTCGTCACCAGGCCGGTGATTCCGACGGCGTCAGGGCTGGTCCATGAACCGTCAGCCGCCTGAGTCACCTCCAGAAACTGAATGGCCTTCTGCTGCATTTCATCAACGGACTGAGCCGCGACAGGGACCGCCGAGAGAAGGACGGCAATCAGTAAACTCGCAGAGCGAAGAGATTTCATGTTCATGATCTGAGTACCCGCTGATGGAACGGTGTCGAAAATTTCGTAAGAGATTGCCCTGGAGTGACAGTCATTCTGGAAGGATTATGGATTCGTGCCAGCGTGGAGTCCAATTCTTTCCCTATTTTGTATAGAACCACGGCCTGATATGAATGCCCGGAACAGAATCCGCTCCGCTTGGCAGGGGGACTGTCGTTTTAGTCTTCAATGTCGGCATTTTCGTTTAACCCGGATTATTCACGTAGGCCGGACCAAATTCGCGTAAGCCCTTGCCGGAACTACACAAACGTGTTTTTTCGCATTTGACAGACTGCTGGTGATCGCAGGATTGGTTAGCGAATGCAGTTCCGGCATTCATCGCGTTTGTTTGGTCCGGCCTACATTGTCGGTGAATAATCCGAGTTTAACGGCGAGCCGCAGGCGTAGGCGAAACCTGGCACTGACGCCTGCGGCTTGCCGTTAAACGATTAAGGCGACAGTTTCCAGGAATCAGCGAAGTAACGGCATTTTCCGGGTTTCAGCAGAATCCTGGAAGATTGTTGAATAGATGATTCCCTGTCGAGCGTGTCGTGTGTTGTTGTGAGGCGAAGTCATTGTCGTTCTGTACTTAAATCCTTTCTCTTCAACAACTGCGCATTTTACGCGCGTCTTTTCGACCGTGGCTCTTTGGGATTTCGAAATTCGGACTTCGGATTTGCGGCTTCGCCGCGCTAGGATGCACATTTGCGGGCCGAACTGGAACAGGTTTATCACCAGCATCGGCAGGCATTGTTTTCGCTGGCTCTGACGATCACAGGATGTGCAGGGTTGGCTGAAGATGCCGTGCATGAGGCATTTGTGCGGCTGTGCGGAATGCAGAAACAGCCTTCCGGTCGATTGGCAGCCTATGTATTTGCCACGGTGCGGAACGCGGCTGTGGATTGTTGCCGTCGTGCAAAGCGCGAGCAGACTGTCGCAGAAACTCTGTTTGCCGATGCCGCGAAGACCGGCGGCCTGGCAGTCGCTGGCTCAAGCGAGGAGCTTGCCGAACGACTGCGGCGGGAACTTGAACTGCTGGATGAAAGCACTCGTGAAATCATTGTCATGAAGATCTTTGGTGAACTCACCTTCGACGAAATTGGCAGCGTACTCAATACCCCGGCGGCGACAGTGGCCACGCGGTATCGAAGGACGCTCTTGACGCTGGAAGAAAGACTGAGGCGCGATCCATGAATGAACTTGAACAACTTATACGGGAACTCACTTTGCGTGAACCGGGCGACACGCTGGATCAGCGAGTTTTGTCGTCGCTGGAAGGGACCGCAGACATGGCCGCGAGAGAATCGAGCCGTGCAACGCATGTTTCAGCAGCAGCAGCGAATGTACCCCAGGTGAATGCACCGCCGAAGAATGAATCGACTCGAATGCGTCGGGGAATTCTTTCTGGCACGATCACTGGACTCCTGGCGGCGTTGTTGATCGGAATGGCGATCGGTAACGGACTGCCTTCCTTCTGGTTGAGTTTTGGTGGCTCCCTGGCGAAACGTTCTTCTGCAATACCAGCGGCGGGAGGTGTC
>JAYSPO010000089.1:0-1428 GCA_043722015.1 Candidatus Kuenenia sp.
GCTCATCTGCATCCGGATCTTTTTTTTCCTCGGCCGCGATGTTTAAGTTGAATTTCTGCGGCTCGTGACCGGTATGTGTTATCTCAAGATCGAAGCTCATTTGAGACGCCGCCTCGAAGGGAATCGCTTTGATGGCTTGAGTCCTAGGGAATGGAAAGTCGATCGAAGCCGACAGCGTCTCCCAAGTCGGCATATCGTCCGAGAAATCGGCTTTTCTTTGCACCAGCACCGCGCTGCGGTCACCAACGCGAATCTGAAGCGGCCACCACCGCAGCAGTTCTGAAGGTTCTGCTTCTCTTTCTTTGTTGCTCGCAGGCAGCCACTGAAAATGGACGAGGCGATCGGGGGAACGTTCTGCGTCACTGGCCGAATCGATCCGTTCAATCGTGTATTCCGCCAATTCTGTCTTCTCCGTTTTCACGATCCACCTGTCAGGGTTTTCGGGTAACCGAACCAACGCCAGCTTATACAAGCTGCCAGCAAACAGGTGTCCAGCGCCTTTGAAGAACGCTAGTTCAACGTCCTGATCTTTGACACTCAGTGGCAGTGGCTGAGGTTCGATGGTCTCGCCGGGTTTCGGAAGTTCAAACAACCATTGGCCATGTGAATCACGTCGAGTTTCATCATTGGCTATGAAAACAAAGGGGCCTTTCTTTTCCCACTCGTCGTCGGATAAGCTCCTGGCAGCTGCCACGTTAGCTTCCGCCTTTTTCCTGGCGGCTTCATCAGCGGCTGTTTTTTCCGCCGCAGCCCTGTCGGGTTCTCGTTTCTGTTTTTCAGCCACTTCGGCGGCTAACTGGTCGGTACGTTGTTTTTCCTCAGCCTCTTTTCGTACTCTTGCGGCTTGCTCTTCGATTGCTTTGCTTTCTTCGATTGACTGCTGAGCATCCGCAGGTACAGCGTTCGTCACTATCTGACTGAACTTGTCAGGCTTTCCTCCTTTTTCGAGAAACATGACGGTGGCCACCAGGATTCCTGACACTGTGATGAAGAGCAGTAACGCTGCAACCAGCATCAGTTTGCGGTGACTGCGTTTCGCCGGAAAAGGAATCTCGGGCAGATCCAACGTTGCCTTGCCAATGGTCGGTTGCTCAAATCGAACAGAGGCGGGCAACGCTGCCGCTTTCGAGGAAGCTGCGGCCACCTGCTCTTTGGGCGGGATCGCTGTGCGTGTGGTTAGTGTCGCCGGTGCAGCAGGGGCAGGCTCCTGTGGAGTCAGCACTCCTGATCTGGCGATTGTAACCAATGCTCCACCTGTCGCCGCCGGAAGTGGCTTCGTCAAATCTACCACGCGGGCTCGCGCATCGTTTCTCAGAGCGGTTGCCTCCGGAGCAGCAATTCCCGTTGTCATGAGAAAGAGCTGAAATTGGGGTGTTTTTGAGGGAGTGTTTCGTAGAGGATTCGTGAGCGAAGTTACCCTGGATTACG
>JAYSPO010000090.1:0-3427 GCA_043722015.1 Candidatus Kuenenia sp.
TTGCAGCGATCAGAGAGTGGCGAGTCCGACAGAACATTTCTTGGACTCAAGGATTGTTACAACTGCCACACGAACGGATTTCCGAAAGATGGTTTCGGCGATCGATTCGGGATCATGGCAAATGACAGCTGGATTCTCGCAAACGAAGTCAAGACGTGGGGAGAAACAGACAAACATGCTCAAGCCTATACTTCACTCCTCAGTGCATCGGGAATGAAGATCGGCAAAGCGCTGGGTGTTGAGGGCGGTATCCACCGAGACAAACGCTGTCTGGCTTGCCACACAGGATTTCCAATTGCTGATATGGAAACGGTGGACGGACAAATTCATGGGCTCGTCGCTGAAGATAAGTACAAGGAAGACATGCGATTGACGACGGGCGTGAGCTGTGAAAGCTGCCATGGGCAGGCTGGGGGCACTCATGGCTGGCTCGCAGCTCATACGAGCAAAGAATCATGGAGATTCCTTGCACCCGAAAAGAAATGCGAAAAAGGGTTTTACGATGTCCGTTCCGTAATCTCCCGGACGAAGCTTTGTCTGTCTTGTCATCTGGGAAATGCGGCTCAGGGACGGGTCTTGACGCATGAAATGTACGCCGCCGGACATCCTCCGTTGCCGGCATTTGAGATCGAGACATTCGAAAGTCAGATGCCACGACACTGGCGTCACCTCAGTGAGAAAGCGGAACTTCAAACAGAGTTTCGGAACAAGACCGGCAGCAAATCCAACCCGGAAGAACTGCAGCGCACGAAATCGCTCCTCGTCGCGGCATTGGTTTCCCGAAGCGAGTCTCTGCGGCTGACGGCGGACCTGGCTGAAGGTGCGGTTTCGGAACAGATTCCGAAACCCCAATGGCCGGACTTTGCTCAGTTTGACTGCTATGCCTGCCATCACGATCTGAAAACGGAAGGCTGGCGTCAGACCGCCCAACATTCCGGCAGTCCCGGTCGCCCCGTACTGCTTCCCTGGCCGGAGACGCTTGCACAACTGGCGGCGATCCGGATCCCCGATTCAGACGAAGCTGATCGGGACTCTGCCGCAGTCCGATCGGCGACGTTGATGTCGCCGTTCGGTGATCGTGACAAGTTGATCAAAACCGCGCGGGCATCTGCCGAGAGCAGTGACAAGTTAGCAGTGGCGCTCGAGGATCTGGAGATGACAGTTACCGACGGGACCGCCATCCTGGAACAGATTACGGAAATGGCCGCGACGGAAACGCTGGACTACGATTCTGCGCGTCAGTTAGTGTGGGCCTTTATTATCGTACAGAAAGAACTCGAACTCCGCGTTGAAAAAGAAACAGCGAGTCCGCTGATCAGTGAAGAACTGACTTCCGTGAAGGAAATGTTTCTATTGTCGCTGAAAGACGGGCGACAGGAAGAACATCAAATCCCGGGGGCTCCAAGAACAAGGCCCGTCAGAGAAGTAGATTTGAAAACCGTACTTCCACCCATCGCAAACTATGACGCCATTGCATTTCAGAAAGCGTTTGCAGAATTGCGACAGCGGCAATAGGCCTCTGTCACTCTAGCCTTGATCGATCGGGTGGCCGGGGCTGGACCGAGCGGAGCGAAGGAAGCCCCGGGGTTTCGGGCTGGCGCCCTCCAACCCCGGCCACCCATCAATCTATCAGTGACAGAGCACCAGAAACCCGCCGACGGAGCGGCGGGTGTACAGTACACCGGTCGCTCCGCCGATCGGATTCCACCGTGCCGGACAACCGTAACAACAGCAACAACAACGGCTTTGCTGCTCCCGTGGAACCAATTCATTTTCTCATGATTCGAACGGCGGCGTGAGACTTCTCGGTCTGCTTGCCGCTATACTCCACACGGTCATGACTGCGATAATTGGCGAGCGGTATGCGTCAGCTTGCCGGTACAAAAACGATGTAACGGAGGGCTCACGCTGCTCCGCTCACCGGACTCGTTTCCGACCGCGTCGAGTAGATACCCCGTGCGCGAGGCATACACTCAACGACATTGCTCTGCTTACGATCGATATTTGGGCACACATCGGATGACAAATTGAACGACCCAAATCCCAACGATGTGACGGTGGACCCCGAAGGGAATCCGATCCCGGAGGACGGTACGTCCACTGAACACCCGAAGCGGATCGGTCGCTACCGGATCGAGAGAGTGCTCGGCAAAGGTGGCTTTGGGCTGGTCTATCTGGCACACGACGAACAACTGAATCGCCGCGTCGCTATGAAAGTGCCGCACGCGAAGCTGATCTCTAAGCCGGAAGATGCTGAGGCGTATCTGGCCGAGGCACGGACAGTCGCTAATCTCGATTATCCCGGTATCGTGCCTGTCTATGATGTGGGCAGCACAGAAGATTGTCCCTGTTACGTTGTCTCAAAGTACATTGAGGGAACTGACCTCGCCAAAAGGCTCAAGCAGAGCCGTCTGACGTACCGAGAAGCTGCCGAACTTGTGGGCACCGTTGCTGAAGCCCTGCACTACGCTCACAAACAGGGGCTTGTTCATCGGGATATCAAGCCCGGCAATCTCCTGCTTGACAAGAGTGGCAAACCGTTTGTAGCAGATTTCGGACTGGCACTGCGGGAAGAGAACC
The DNA here is from genome assembly GCA_043722015.1 of Candidatus Kuenenia sp. Classification (GTDB taxonomy): domain Bacteria; phylum Planctomycetota; class Planctomycetia; order Planctomycetales; family Planctomycetaceae; genus SXXK01. The sequence continues at coordinate 2,581 of JAYSPO010000090.1, forward strand.
GAGGCAAGGGGCCGAGGTACGCTGGAACCCCGGCCTACATGTCTCCTGAGCAGGCCCGTGGGGAAGGCCATCGGGTCGATGGTCGGTCAGACATTTTCGCTCTGGGTGTGGTGTTCTACGAGCTGCTCGCCGGTCGCAAGCCGTTCCGGGGCGATACGCAGGCTGAGCTATTGGAACAAATTACCAGTTACGAGCCAAAGCCGCTTCTGCAATATGACGAAAAGTTGCCGAAGGAACTTCAGCGGATTTGCTTGAAGGCGTTGTCCAAGCGCGCATCGGACCGCTATTCCTCGGCGTATGAAATGGCAGAAGACCTGCGGCACTTCCTCGCCGAACAGACGCTGATCCAGGAGGCACCGACACCGGGCGGGGTCGCAGCCCAGACCCAGGCAACCGCATCGGATGCAACTCCAGTGAGTCCCGTGCCTCCGATATCGGCCTCGACAGGTACGGGGACTTCGGACAGCCAGCCCATCAGGGTTGTTCCGAAGGGCCTGCGGTCTTTTGACGCTCACGACGCCGACTTTTTCCTGGAACTGCTGCCCGGACCCAGAGATCGCGAGGGACTGCCCGACAGTTTGCGATTCTGGAAAATCCGCATTGAGGAGCCTGATCCCGACAACACGTTTTCGGTGGGTTTGATCTATGGACCGTCGGGCTGCGGCAAGTCATCGCTGGTCAAAGCGGGATTGCTGCCTCGGCTGTCCGAGGATGTGATTCCCGTTTACATCGAAGCCACTCCGGAGGAAACGGAAACTCGTTTGCTGCATGGTTTGCGAAAACGCTGTCCTGCACTGGAAGACAACCTGAGCTTGAAAGACACACTGGCGGCATTGCGGCGAGGCCA
>JAYSPO010000091.1:0-1794 GCA_043722015.1 Candidatus Kuenenia sp.
TGGGCGACGTCCTCGCGACCGATGCCGACAGCGTCGGAACGCTGCAGGGCTGGACAATTACTGGTGGAGATACCGACGGCGTGTTTGCGATCAACCCGACCAACGGACGCATCTCGGTGGCAGACGTCACGCGGCTGGATTTTGAGTCAACCGGTGCTTACACGCTGACGCTGACCGTTTCCGATGGTGTTTCTGTGTCCAGTTCACAGTCCGTCAGCATACGTGTGGTGGACCAGAACGAAGCACCAGTGTTTGCCGCAGGACCTGTGCTGAATGTGAATGAAAACAGTCTGAGCGGCACCGTGATTGGCGGCGTTGCGGCGACTGATCCGGATGCTGGTGATGCTTTAACCTATGCGATCAGCAGCAGTGGTCCGGTTTCGCCTTTTGCAATTGATGGGATCACCGGACAAATTCGCGTCATCGATGCGTCGCTGCTGAACTTCGAAGTTGTCAGTTCCGTCACACTGAACATTCGCGTGACCGATGCGACCGGACTGACAGACACTCAGGCTATCACAGTCACCATCAACGACGTGAATGAAACGCCGACCGATCTGGTGCTCAGCGGGGGTGTGATCGCCGAAAATTCCGTCGGTGGCACGATCGTGGCCACCGCCAGCGGTTCTGATCCCGATGTCGGCGAGATTCTGAACTACGCTCTGGTCAATGACGGTGGTGGACGATTTGTGATCGACACGACGACGGGAATTGTCCGTGTCGCCGCCGGAGCGTCACTGAATTTTGAGGCGTCCGGTACGCATCTGGTCACGATCCGCACCACCGATGCTGGTGGTCTGTCTTACAACGAATCATTCACGATCACAGTCACCGATGTCAATGACGCGCCAGTCGCGACCGACGACTCATTCACAGCATTGCAGCTGAGAACGCTTGATTCTGTCAGCGGAGTGCTGGTGAACGACAGGGACGAGGACGGTCAGACACTGACGGCTGTGCTGGTGTCCGGTCCGTTGCATGGAACGCTCGTGCTGAACGCCGACGGATCGTTCAGCTATCTGGCGTCCGGTGCCTATTCCGGGTTTGATTCCTTCCACTATCAGGTATCGGATGGAACGCTTTCCAGTAACGTAGTGTCCGTCACGATCGATGTTCTGATCTCGCTGTCGCCCGGTGGTGGATCAGGAAGCAGTGGAACTTCGGGTGCAGGCTCCTCCGATGACAGTTCAACGGACGATGCTGACACGAGCACTTCCGGGGAAGGGGCACCCACGGGCACCAACGGAAGCCAGACACCGCCAGGGTCGGGGCTTTCAACTTCCGAAACAAGATCGCTGTCCGGGCCCAGAGGGAATCCTGTATTCATCAATGGGACCGCGACAGATGAAACCGTGACTGTGGAATACATCACCACGATGATTTTCAATCCGGGCATTCTCGCTGACCAGTTGGCACTCGACAGCAACAGATCTGGCAGAACCGCGTCCGGAGCAGCCGCGAGAATTCTGACGACCCTCTGGAATGAATCCGGATTCCTGCTTGATCCGGCTGACGCGCTCATCTCAGACGCATTCTTCGCGTTTCACCACACATCGGCCGCACACGGTCCGAACAGTGCGGCTGACCAGCTTGAAATGGCAAATACTGTGGTCATCGGATCCACTGCCGTCGTGTCAACGTCTCTGTCCGTAGGCTACGTAATCTGGATCATCCGCGGGGGATCACTCCTGTCCGCCTTCATGTCGGCGATGCCCGCGTGGCAGAGCTTTGACCCGTTGCCCATTCTGCCGTCCTATGAAAATGAAAAACACGAAGACGATGAATCGCTACTCG
>JAYSPO010000092.1:0-2376 GCA_043722015.1 Candidatus Kuenenia sp.
CAGCAGATGGAACAGGCTCGCGAAAATGTGCAACAGGCGTCCCGAGCGATGGACGAAGGCAATCTTGCCGAAGCCATTTCTGAAGGCACGCGAGCAGAACGACAGTTTGAAGAGTTGAAGGAAGAATTTCGCGATCAGACCTCATCGCAGTTCGACGAAGCCGTGCGTGACCTGAGAGATCAGGCTCGGGATTTGAGTGAACGCCAGGAAAAGCTGGCTCAACAATTGGCTGGCAACGAACCTGCAGGAGAAACAGGCGATGCACAGAAGAAGCAGCCGTCACTGCGCGCAGATCGCAATCGCGAACAATTGCAAAAGGATGTTGGGGACCAGCGAGACCGACTGGAACGTGTTGTTGAACAAACAAAACAGATGGTTGAGCAATCCGAAGAAAGCGAACCTCTGCTGTCGAACACGTTGTACGACACGCTTCGTGATTTGAAGGATGCCAAGCCGGATGAAGCATTGCAGGCGACTGAGTTGCTCACCAGTCGCGGCCTGTGGTCGCAGTCGCAACAGGCCGAACAAGTGGCGCGTCAGGGCATTGAACGACTGCGCGACGGCATTGAAAAGGCGGCAGATTCTGTGCTTGGCAGTGAAATGGAATCTCTGCGACGTGCTCAGTCGCAGCTTCAGGATGCGACTGAAAAACTCGCAAGCGAAGTGAAAAACGCCACCGGTGAGAATCAACAACCCAGCGAAGGCAAACAGCCGGGCGAAGGTCAACAGCCGGGCGAAGGTCAACAACCGGGCGAAGGTCAACAACCGGGTGAAGGTCAACAGCCGGGCGAGGGCAAACAGCCGGGCGAGGGCAAACAACCGGGCGAGGGCAAACAATCGGGTAAGGGTCAACAAAAAGGCGGCGCACAAGGTGGTGGCCAACAGCAATCATCATCACTTCTTGGCGGCGGACGAGAAAGCAACAATGTTCGAGCCGCCGATAACGGCTCTCGTCCATTGACGGGCAGCGAATTTACCGAATGGTCCGACCAGCTTCGCGATATCGAAGAAATGCTCGACGATCCGGAATTACGCAATCGAGTCGCGCAGGTTCGTGATCGGGCGCGAGCGATGAGAGCTGAATTCAAGCGGCACGGCGAAGAGCCGCAATGGGATCTGGTGAAATCACAATTACTGGGTGAAATGCAGTTGCTTCAGCAACGCATCGGTCAGGAGCTGGCCAAGCGCGATTCCGATCGCGCGATGGTACCGATCGACCGTGACCCTGTGCCGGAGGAATTCGACGCGCTCGTGCAGAAGTATTATGAGCTTTTGGGCCGCGAACGGGACAAATGATGACCGCCACTGCCGACTTGATGAATCCCAGCGTCGTCATGGCAATTCGTTCGCTGGAAATGCGCGCGAAGCTGGTTGTGGATGGATTTCGAACGGGGCAGAATAGAAGCCCTCGGCACGGATTTTCCGTCGAGTTTTCTGAATACCGTCCATACACGCAGGGTGACGATCCCAGATTTCTGGACTGGAAGCTCTACGCACGCACGGACCGCAGCTACATTCGACTGTTTGAAGACGAAACAAATCTGCGATGCTATATCGCCCTGGACATCAGTCGCTCCATGTCGTTTGCCTCGGGCGAGTACTCAAAACACGACTATGCACGCACGATGGCCGCATCGCTTGCATGGCTGCTCAATCGCCAGGGTGACGCCGTAGGACTGACATTGTTTGATGAACATGTGCAATCTGTTGTTCCGGCTCGTTATCGTCCAGGACAATTACGAAGGCTGTTCATTACCCTGGAACAGCCGCCCACAGGGACAGATACGCAGCCCGCGATCGCCATGGAAGATCTGGCCCAGCGACTTCGCAAACGCGGCCTTGTCGTCCTGATCTCAGATATGCTGGCTCCCATTGATCAGATCACAGACGGCCTGCAGCTCCTCCGCGGATGTCTTCACGATCTGGTTGTGTTTCAAGTGCTGGATCCTGCGGAAAAACTCTTGTCGTTTGACGGGCCAAAGTTATTTGAAGATCTGGAGAGCGGCCAGAAAATCTACAGCGACCCGGAAACCGTGCGGTCTGCGTACCTGCAGAAATTGTCCGCGCACAATCAGGCCGTGCAGTACGCCTGTGAATCCGTAGGAGCGGCATTTCGCCAGGTCACAACTGATGAACCGCTCGAACTGGCCCTTGCCGAATTCCTGCAGGCCCGCCGCCAGCGGCGTTCGTAGTCGGAAGTGGCGCTGCACGGCTGGCCAATTCCTGACGCGGGCTTCGTTCGCACCCCAATCAAATCAATGTCCCGCTTGGTTGCTGGGATGTAGGAGTATCATTTCGATGTCGGCAACTAAAAAACGGTCATGGTTCAAAAGCCACGATGCGGGCTTGTCCCCATCGAGCAATGATCATCACCAG
>JAYSPO010000093.1:0-2023 GCA_043722015.1 Candidatus Kuenenia sp.
GCCAGGTTCAGAATCTCCCACAATTTTTCGATCAGTGCCTGTCGTTCTACCGGGGATAACTCACAACGAAACACTGAGTATTGCAACGACTCTCCCGCACCCAGCAGGGTCTTGTAGACTTGTCGCAGACGCTTTGGTTCGGCGACATCGTAGCAAATCAGGTAGATGTGTTTCATGGGAGAGTTTTCAGTTTGAAGTTTTCAGTGTTCAGAGGGACAGGAAAAGCAGGAAAGAACGGCGGCAGAGTTTCGGTTGCATGGTTCAGTTCAAGGCTATCGACGTTGCTGGCTTTGGTTATTCGGTCTACGAACGCAAAATCTGAAAACCTAAACACGGAGGGCTGACGCCCAGCCGCTCGCCGATTTTGTCTGAAAACCGAACACTGAAAACTGAACACTCCGCGCAGCGGCTATCTCGTGCAGAACGGGATGTATTCCGGCAGTTCCCCGGTGACGGTTCTTGCCAGCAGTCGGGCCTGGACTTCGAGAATGCGGCGATAGCTGACTCGATAGCCGAAGACCGGATGCGTCACTTCCTGCTCAAGGCGTCGTTCAAACGCTGCGATGATGGACTTGCGTCCGGCTTCGGTGAGCGATACGGCTCCGGCGCGTTCCAGAAAACTGCTGTGATCGACCTCGCCGTTGTTGAACGCCATGAGCACCACCGAATCACCAATCAGCGGGCGGTACTCTTCCGCCACATCCAGCGCCAGGCTCGGACGACCATAACGCGGTCGATGAAAAAATCCAAGCATCGGATCGAAGCCCACAGCCTGCAGGACGACGGTGAGTTCCTTCACCAGCAGCGCATAAACAAACGACAGTACGGCGTTGACCGGATCTCGCGGCGGTCGGCGGTTGCGGTCTCTCACATCGAACTCATGCCGACCGTTGAGCACTGCGAAGAGTCCCGCGAAATATGTCTTCGCGGCCATGCCTTCCAGTCCCAGCAGTGTTTCTGCGGACGTCGCTCGTTCTGCCTTTTGTCGCAACTCGGTCAGCGATTCAAGGATCTGGCTGCGACTCGCTCCCGGATTCACGGAGGGATTCTCGCCACGGAGTGTCGAGCTGCTTTGTGCCTCGTCGCTCTCAGGCGGCTCGTTGAAATCACCACTCCCGTCTGTTAAATGCCTTCGCAACAGAGTGCGTGAGTTGCGGATTTTGCCGCTGATGAACCAGCGGGCGATTTGCAGGGACCGCTCGGGATCAGCGGCAATTTCGAACTGTCGGATTCGCAGCTCGACATTCTTATGAACCAGTCCGGACGTGATGCCGTGAAACCAGCCGCCGTACGTAAAGTGACACACGGGAATTCCGCGGGTCGTCAATTCCCGCAACGCCTGGGCACTGAACATGACGCTGCCGAACAAGCTGACCTGCGAGACGTCCATCAAACGTCGCTCCGCCAGTACTTCGTCCTTATACTTGATTGTCAGCCGGTCACCCGTTTTGCCCAGCATGGCTCCCTGAGTCTGCACGTAAAGCGGCAAAGCATCGTCATTGGCCGGGATGAGTTTGCGGACGGGGGCTGCTTCGCCGCCGGTTTTCAGTGTTCGGTTTTCAGTGTTCAGTGAATCGAAACTGTTCCCGTCGTTGTCCAACGTTGCGATTGATTCTGTCGGCGAAGCCGGATGCGAGTGGTGCCCTTTCTGAAAACCGAACACTGAAAACTGAAAACCCTCTGCTTTCAGCAGATTTGTTTCATCCGGCAGACAGATGCCGACCAGCGAACAACGCGGGCATTTGGGACTGTCCACCAACGGAGGCGGGATGACTCCGGCAGCAGCCGTATGGCGAAAATCATCGCGAAGCTGCCGAGTGCGGGCGATTAGTTCGTCGGTGAATTCAATCGTGACACGCTTTTTCGACCCGATGAAATACAGGATACCACGATCGCATTGAAACGCGTTTGCCCGCAGAATCAATCCCTGCGCACACAGTTGGACACGTTCAGGTTCGTAGGCACCTTCCGGGATACCCGGTGCCTTGCCGCGTTTGTAATCCACGGGCGTGGCCGTCATGCC
>JAYSPO010000094.1:0-3190 GCA_043722015.1 Candidatus Kuenenia sp.
TCATTATCAGTCCGGAGATCCTGTTCAGCAAACGTTGGGAGTTGAATACTCCTGAGAAGATTCTTGACAACGCATCATTTTGAGGTCGATTCAATGTAGGCCGACTTCGCCGAAGTCGGCACAGCAGATTTCAGCGAAATCTGCTTATTTGTTTCGGCTGCGGGCGAAGCCCGCGCCAAGGATAACCACTCAACAGCCTCGTCACGATGCACATCACGAAATTCCTCAACCAACGAATTGCAGTTCACACAAGGATGTCTTTCAGCACATCGCCTCCCACGTCGGTCAGGCGGTAATCACGGCCGTTGAACCGGTACGTGAGCTTTGTGTGTTCCAGCCCGAGCAGATGCAGCAGTGTGGCGTGCAAATCGTTTACGTGAACTTTGTTTTCGACTGCCTTGTAGCCGAAAGGATCGGTCGCGCCGTAGTGGAAGCCGCCTTTGACGCCCGCTCCGGCCATCCAGATGGTGAAGCCATTGGGGTTGTGATCACGTCCTTTGTCGCCCTGCGAATCCGACGTCCGACCGAACTCGCCGCCCCAGATGACGAGCGTTGATTCGAGCAACCCGCGGGCGTCCAGATCGGCCAACAGGGCTGCGGCAGGTTGATCGGTGTGCAGACCACAGGATCGATGGTTGGTTTCCACGTCGCTGTGACAATCCCACGGAACGTCGTTCACGCTGCCGTCACCGCCGACGCCCTTGCCTGCAAAAATCTGCACGAACCGCACGCCGCGTTCGACGAGTCGCCGCGCGAGCAGGCACTGCCGTGAAAAGGTGGCGCACTCAGGACGCTCCATGCCGTACAATTTGTGCGTTTCTTCGGACTCGCGCGCCAGATCAAGGGCTTCGGGAGCCGCCATCTGCATGCGATACGCCAGTTCAAACGAGTTGATCCGCGCCGCCAGATCCGCCTGAGTCGGCCGGCTGGTGGCGTGCGTCTGATTCAGTTCGCGGATCAGATCAAGTTGCGAGCGCTGCTGGATGTCGGAGTGTTTGCCATCGCGAGCCAGGTTGTCGATTGATTCCTTGCGCCGCGCATCGAGTGTCAGAGCCTGATAGGTCTTGGGCAAAAAACCGGCCGACCAGATCTGATCGTCCCCGCGCGGCCGGGTGTCGTGCAGTACCACAAACGATGGAAGATTCTGATTCTGTGATCCCAGGCCGTACGTCATCCAGGCACCGAGCGCCGGAAGTCCAGGACGATTGGTTCCGCACATCAGTTCGAGTGACGCGGGCGCGTGATTGTTCTGCTTCAAATACATCGAGTGCAGAAAGCACATCTTGTCGACGTGCTGCGAAAGATGAGGAAACAAGTCCGAAACCCATGAACCAGACTCGCCATGCTGCGCCCATGCAAACGGTGACTTGAGGCACTTGCCGCTTGTCGTGAAGAACCCGGTCTGAGGGTCAGATCCAGCGAGTTGCTCGCCGTTTCGCTTTTGCAATTCCGGCTTGTAGTCCCATGTATCGACCTGCGATGGCGCTCCTGTCATGAACAGCCAGATGATCGACTTTACCTTCCCCGGAAAATCCGGCGGTCGGAGTGCGAGCGGATCGGCGGGATTCGCAGCGGCAGCAGTTTCGCCCTGCAGCATGCTGGCGAGTGCGACTGACCCAAAGCCAAGCCCTGCCTGCTGCAGAAAGCGTCGACGGGCGGGCAAAGCGATTTCCGCTGGGGAGTAAAAGTTAAACATGAGGTGATCTTTCCGGACAGCGTTTCAATGACTTCATTGGCAAGGTTCAAAGGGCAGCGGGTTATATGGCGATCGTTTGAGAATGGCACGATCGTTTAACCTCGCGGGCAACGTCCCACGCTTTGTATTTCAAATTTCAAATCTCAAATTTCAAATACGAAATTTCAATCAGAACAATCGGGGCCCGCTGGGCACGCGGTTAATCGAGCCAATTAGTAGCTCTCAATCGATGTATACAAACTCATTCAGGCAATACAGGACATGGCAGAATTCGATGAGGGCTTTGTCTGTCGATTCCGGTGAGTCTGCGCCCATGGCGGTTCGCTGCTGCTCAATGAACGCCGACATGCGGGTTTGCTCATCGGCCGTCGGCAGTCTGCCGAAAGCGATCTGGTAACCGCGATCGATCGCCGCAGACAACGGGACGTCGGCGGCTGGCTTGATCAGGCCGAACAGTTTTTCGGCCTGCTGACGCACGAGTGGTGAGTTCATCATTGCCAGCGCTTGCGTCGGGACCGTAGTGACGCTTCGCTCGCCGATACTTTGAGTCGGTTCGGGAGCGTCGAACATCGTCATGATCGGAAGTAACTCGCTCCGCTTGACTCGCAGGTAGACGCTGCGACGCTGGCTGTCATCCAGCAGGCTTGGCCCGAACATTGTCGGGTCGAGATTGCCGCCGGTGGCAAGCAATGCATCACGGATGGTTTCCGCTTCCAGTCGATGCGGCTGAAAATGCCACCAGTAGCGATTGGCGGGGTCGATCTTCAGATTATCGGGATCGACTTCGTGAGATTGTTGATAAACATCACTGAGCATGATGGCTCGGTGCAATGGCTTCAGCTTCCATCCGCCGCGAACAAGTTCTGCCGCGAGATACTCTAAAAGCTCCGGATGTGTCGGCCGTTCCCCCTGCACACCAAAGTCGTTTGGGGTCCCGACGATTCCCTTGCCCAGATGATGCTGCCAGAGACGATTGACGATCACCCGCGCCAGCAGCGGGCCGGCACCGTGTTCGACGTCGGTCATCCAGTTCGCCAGTGAGACGCGGGGACTCTCCGGCGCTGGCGTTTGAGCCGGTTTCGCCGGTTCACTGCTACGCCACAACACCTGCAGGTAACCCGGCTCCGCCTTGTCCTGCTTATTATCGACTTCACCGCGTCGGAGGAAGAAGACATCCTGTCCGCCAGCGATGGTGGTATAGACTTCCTGCAGATTTGGCCGCGGTGCGGATGCGGCATGATCGCGAACCGTGTGAAAGACCTTCGCGGTCTCCGCATCGAACGGTGCAAACCAGCGCGCCAGGAAAGTACGCACTTGTTCGGGCAATTCCTTGCTGTGCGCGGCAACGATCGCTCGTAGTTCGCCGACATGCTGAGATGAAACATCACCTGCCCAAGTCGCCGGATTCGGCTCGACGCTGAGTGCAATGCGCAGGCGACCAATCCCCAGGTCCCGAAACTTCATTTCGACGACCAGTTCCGTACCGTTCGTGAA
>JAYSPO010000095.1:0-6231 GCA_043722015.1 Candidatus Kuenenia sp.
GCGATTCAGATGGCTCCGTTCTGGCTGGGTGCAAAACAAAGTACTGCTCCGGTAGTGCTGACCGCGACAGACCCGGCGGCGGTAAGTTCGGATGCGGACTGGGCTCCGGTGAGTTTCAGAATTACGGCTCCGGACGGTTCAATGATTCCTCCTGCGGAATTGCAACTGGCTCCACCCGCGCCAAAAAAACAGGACAGCGAAGTTTTTCGGAGTGCTCGTCTGCGAACAGACATCTTCACTGCCGTGCAGCCAGCCGCTCAGTTTTCGTTCATTGCCGACCCGGCAACAGTGACCGTTGCTCAAGGGGCCACTGCCACCGTGACCATCCGATCAACGCGTGCGGCGGACTGGACGATGCCAATCGAGATCGCTCTGGCCACCCCCGCCGATCAACTGCCGCCGGGCATTACCGTAACCGCCGGATCAATGGCGGCTGGCGAACTTGCTGTCACAATCACCGCCGCCGCTGACGCCGTAGTCGGGCCGTTTAGTGTGTTCCTTCAGGGCAAAGCCAAGAAGGACAATGTTGAACCTGTTCATCCTGTTCCACCCATTGTTGTCGAAGTGAATGTTCCGTAAGTGTGTTTTCAGTTTTCAGTTTTCAGAAAAGTCAGTTTGATGTGAGTTGAGTGTTTCATTGTGATGGTTCCCACGCCGGGCCTTTGTTATCTGTGATTCACTAAAAACCGAAAACTGAAAACCATCCCTCCGAGGTCTTGCCATGTTTCGCTCCACCTGCCTGATCGTGACTGTTGTGGTTGGTAGTTCAATTGCTGCGCTCGCTGCGGACCTGCCCACAACTTCACTTCAAGTCCAGCCCGCTGAAATCACCCTGAACGGGCCGCGCGGAGTGCAGCAACTGATCGTCACCGCCAACGCCGAAGCGGGCACGATTCATGATGCCACGAATCTCGCGGAATACAAGACTGACGATGCCGCAGTCGCAGTCATTGAAAACGGCATTGTCCATGCAAAAGGCAACGGTACAACGACGATTCATGCCATGCGCGGAGGTCAGACATCCAGCGCAAAGGTTACCGTCGCCAATTTTGAAACGCTATCGCCTGTTTCGTTCCAGAACGAAATCCTGGCATCGCTGACCAAGTCCGGCTGTAACATGGGTGCATGTCACGGATCACCGTCCGGAAAGGGGGGGTTCCGCCTGTCGCTCCGGGGCTACGATTCTACCGTGGATCTGGTCACGCTGCGGGGCGAGTATTTCAATCGTCGTTCTAATGTGCTCAATCCTGACGAAAGCCTGTTGTTGCGCAAACCATTAATGGAAGTCGCTCACGGCGGTGGCCGACGCCTGCAACATGGCGATCCCGCCCATCGTGTGCTGCGTGAATGGATTGCGGAAGGCATGAAGGTTGACCCCGATGGAGCCCCGACGCTGGCTCGGATTGAACTGCTTCCGGCACCGCGCGTCCTGCGAGACGGTGCTGATCGTCAACAGTTGATCGTCAACGGCTACTTCAGTGACGGCACAATGCGTGACATCACGGCTCTGACATCGTTCGATTCGTCTGACGAAGGCATCGGTACGATTTCACCCGCAGGAGTTGTGTCGCACCAGGGTCGCGGCGAAGTAACGGTGCTCGCGAGATATCTTGATAAGGTATCGACCACGCAACTGACGTTCCTCACTGAACGTCCCGATTTCCAGTGGCCCAATCCGCCGGAAGCGACAAAGATCGATCAGCTGGTCTTTACGAAGCTGAAACAATTGCAGATTCAGCCATCAGAACTTTGCAGCGACACGGATTTCCTGCGTCGCGCAACCCTGGATCTGACAGGTCGGTTGCCCAGCCTGGAAGAATCCCGGCTGTTCCTTGCGAATTCTGATCCAAACAAGCGAGCGGTCGTGATTGATCAACTTCTGCTGACGGATGACTACGCGCGGTTCTGGTCGTTGAAATGGTCCGATCTGCTCCGCTGCAACAGCAAGCGCCTGACGAAATCCGGAGTCCATAAGTTCCGCCGCTGGTTGTTTGATATCGTCAGGAACGACGTACCACTGGATGAGTTTGCCCGTGAGCTGCTCACCGCGACCGGAAGCACGCAGCAAAATGCGGCGGCGGGATACTGGAAAGCCAGCCGCGATGAAATCGATGCGACGGAAACCACGGCACAATTGTTCCTGGGCATTCGTATTCAATGTGCCAAGTGCCACAATCATCCCTTCGAAAAATGGACACAGGATGACTACTACGGCACGGCGGCGGCGTTTAAACGCGTCGGTCGCAAAGAAACCGGACTGCCGGATGACGAGATGATTTTCGTCAGTGCCGGCGGAGACGTCACACAGCCTCGCACCGGAAAGCAGATGAAAGTGCGTCTGCTGCTGGAAGGTGACGTGGATGTGCCGGCTGATCAGGATCGCCGCGTTGTCTTTGCAAACTGGCTGACAAACAACAGCAATCCGTTTTTCGCGAGATCGCTGTCAAACCGCATCTGGGGTCATATCGTCGGCAAAGGAATTGTCGATCCAGTCGATGACTTCCGCGATTCCAATCCACCTTCCAATCCGGAACTGCTGACATATCTTGCAGATGAACTTCTGAAGAGTGGTTTCTCGTCGCGGCACCTGATTCGCACGATCATGAACAGCCGTGTGTATCAACTCAGTTCACAGCGAAACAAGTACAACGCGGATGATGAGATCTACTTCAGCCACGCCACCACGCGGATGCTGACGGCTGAGCAACTGCTGGATTCCATCTGTGCCGTGACGGGTCAGACAGAAGAATTTGCCGGAATGCCTGGCGGCACGAAAGCTGTCGATCTGGTTGATCCGCCGGAAGGCCACAAGTTTCTGCAGGTCTTCGGACAGCCGCAACGCGAACTTCCGTGCGAGTGCGAACGTTCCACGGACAGCAATTTGTCTCAGGCGCTGCAGTTAATCAACGGGCCAACCGTTCATAACAAGCTGCGATCCGATTCTGGCAGCGTGCATCAATGGATCGCAGGTGGAAAGACGGATGCCGAGATTATCGAATTGCTGTATCTGACGGCCCTCAGTCGTGCTCCGCTGCCTGAAGAACAACAGACATCTCAGGCGCACATTAAATCCAACGAAGACCGTACCCGAGCCCTCGAAGACATCGCCTGGGCGGTGATCAACAGCAAGGAATTTTTGTTCCAGCACTGACCCGCACGACGTCAGGCACGGGCAGGATTGCGAACGCCAACAAATCGCTGTTGGCGCGGGATAGTCCGCAAACAAGCGACAGTCATCTGGAGTGCGGCGACTTGTCGCCGCTTTACCTTTCCAGCACAGCTTTTTTGTCAGTCGGCGTGGGAAAACAGCGAACATTCCATTTCAGGTGAATGCGGCAGAAGAAACAAATGTCTTTCCCAGAGCCAGATTCCCTGAAAAAGAAAGCGGTGACGAGTCACCGCACTCCAAAGGTCCAATGGCGTGGACTTAAGGCGAGCGGGGGATGTGGATCCATTGCTTTGTTGCGAATGATGCGGAAATCAGGGCACTTACGTACCCCGCTCGCCATTCAACGCCGGATCAAGGGCAACTGGCTCTGTTGGTCATGACGATTCGTGGATTTGTCAGCAGGCTTTTGCCGCGAAGTGCGACCTGTATTTGCCAATGCATTTTCCCGATTTTCGTAGCATTCTGACGAATCCACCGGCGATTTCGAAGACGCCGAAAACGGAGAATGCGATTTCTGGCAGGAGTTCCAAATTCTGCTTGCTAAAGGAATAGTGCCTCGGTAATTAAGTGAAAAGGCTCGAGGAACCTCGTCTATTCACAGCCAAACATTGCACTGCATCAAATTGACGACATCAAGGAGAGCTGGTCAACCCAGCGGCACACAGAATGCTGAATTCGTCTACAGCCAAGAGAAACGGAAAATCCCATGATTCGTCTCGGATGGGAACGCTGGTCCTCGCCGATTCTTCTCAGACGGGCACTTCCTTACGGTTGGGCGACATCCTGAAACGTCAGATGTGGCTGATCCTGGCATGTGTCAGTCTTGGATGTGCCTTGGCGTCAGTGTATTGGATCAACGCTCCGGTACGGTATGAGTCCTGGGCCAAAGTTATGGTGAGTCAGCGGAGTCCGCAAATCACTTCCGTTGATTCCTCGACCAGCGAGGACCAGTCGATGGTCGATGAGGATGTTCTGGCAAATCACATGGAAATCGTCAGAAGTCGCCGGATCGTCGAAACTGCCTTGAAACGACATCGACTCCTGGACATCGAATCGATTAAAGCTCAACTGGAGCCCGACGTTGATGCAGCAGAATATGTGATTGACAACATCAATCTGACACGAGGCGGGGAAGGCAGCGCAAAGGATGCCAGAATTCTTTCAATCAGCTTTGACCACTCGGATCCGGATGATGCAAAGTTGATTCTGGATGCGATTCTGATTGAATATCAGCTGTTTCTTGGCTCGCAGTTGTCGCAAGCAATGTCAGAAGCAGGGCGGCTCGTTGAAGACGCTCAGAACAATCTGGAAGCGGCCCTTGAAGATGCTCAGCGCGAATACGTAGATGCCCGGCAGAAAGCCCCCGTATTGTTTCAGGGGGAAGGCAGCGGGAACGTATTTCTGGAGCAGTACAAGCGGTTGCATGAGGAACTCCTGACGATGGATATCAAGCAGGCGACGGTCAAGACCAGGTTGGAGAGAGCCAAACAACTGGTGCAGGGTGAAAAGGACGGAACTGTGATTGATATGGACGCGCTGGGTGTCATCGACCCGGACAGTCTGCAGCAATTGGCTGTCTTTGCCGGCCTGCAGGCCAATGCCGGGAAATCAGCGGAGTTCCTGGCAGACCAACCGCAGCGAAATGAGGAGGCCAGTGCTCAGTATTCGAAAATGCTGCAGTTGATTTCTGAGAAACAACGATTGATGGCGGATTTTGGTGAAGGTCATCCTGAGGTCCGCAAGAAACAGGATGAAATCGCTTTAGTGGACAGCTTCGGGGCTGAAAAACGAGAATCGATGAGCTTGATTCCAACCGAAACGACATTCACTCCGGGACTCCTGATTAAGACGTATATCGGACTACTGGAGAGCAATCTGACTTACGCTGACGAGAGTCGCAGGGAAATGGAAGCGCTTTTGGCAGACGCGGAAAAACAGGCGCGGATGCTGGTCAATTTTGAACTGCAGGAAGGGATCATGCGGTCACGAGTCGATAGAACGCAACTGTTGTTTGACGGTGTTGTGGAACAGCTGCGTGATCTGGATCTTGCCTCAGGAATGCGAGGCTACATTCACGAGATCCTGGAGGCACCTCGTCGGGGGGAAGTGGTTTGGCCGAAACTGAGCCTGTGCGGAATTGGCGGGCTGATGATGGGGCTGATGGTGGGTCTGTTCTTTGGAGTGATTAATGATCAGCAGGATGACAGATTCCGCACCTCGGAAGAAATTGACAGTGCCATCGGGATTCCAATTCTGACACGTGTGGGACGTATGAAGACCGATGGAAAATCTCCCATTGTTCCGGACAACTCTCCGGAAGGGGAATCCTTCCGCATCCTGCGCACGTTGTTACTCAGCGATGTACGCGAGGGCCGTCTGAAAATCCTGTCGGCGAGCAGTCCGTTGCCGCAAGACGGTAAGTCCACGATTCTGGCAAATCTGGCCGCAGCCTTTGCCAAACTGGACATGAGCGTTGTCCTGATTGAAGCGGACATGCGTCGGCCCACGTTTCACAAACGGTTCGGTGTGCCGGATGCAACTGGGCTGTCCGAATTGCTTAGGGAAACGGTTACGATAGAAGACGCCATCGTTCCTTCAGGCATCCCGAACCTGATGCTGATCACAGCGGGTGGCGGAGTGACAAATCCATCCGAACTTCTGCAGGGCGAGAGTTTTGATCGGATTCTGGCAGCACTGCGGGAACGGTTTCAACTTGTCATCATTGATGTGGGGCCTGTCCTTGCCGTATCCGACCCGATTATTGTCGCGCAGAAGTCTGATGGCATGCTGCTGGTCGTACGCTCCTCAAATGACACTCGGCAGCAGGTCACGGAGGCTGTCGAGACGCTGCGAGCCGCCAACGCGAAGATGCTGGGATGCGTGGTCAACACATTCGGCAGTGGCGAAGGATTCGAACGCCGCGGTTACTACGGAGGATACTATTCCTCCGATCGCGCCGAAAAGAGTGCCGATGATGCGGCCGCGCGGATCACCGCGTCACGAAAAGGGATCGCAAATCTCTGAATCTCGAGGGCGCACACGTCCGGCTGCCAGCTCATACT
>JAYSPO010000096.1:0-2234 GCA_043722015.1 Candidatus Kuenenia sp.
CAAGGCCATCAGCGCGACGGGGCAGACTTCGGTTGACACGCCGCAGTACAACTTCCAGATCAACACGGCCGCCGTGTTCACCGCGATGAATCCGATCCAGACGACCGCCACACCCACTCTGAACTGGGTGGCGCTGCCGGGGGCGGTGAAGTATGACGTGTGGATTGACAATCTCTCGACCGGCCAGAGTCAGTTTGTGCGTAACATGAATGTGGTGGGAACGTCATTCACACCGCCGTCAAATCTGCCGATGGGTTCCTACCGCGCGTGGGTGCGAGGTGTGGATGCGTCCGGAACTGCGGCAACGTGGGCGGTGCCAGTGAACTTCCGGGTGTTGCTGCCCGTCACTGTGCCTGCCGCAGCACCTTCCACATTCGACCGGACTCCGACGTTCACATGGAATGCGGTCCCGGGTGCGTTCGGGTACAACCTGATTGTTCGCAACGCCAACACTGGAGTCACCGTGCTTGTCCCTACTGGAATCACGGGAACAAGTTTTACGCCGATGACGAATTTGCCGGTGAACCCTTATCGCTGGCAGGTGACTGCCGTTGCCACGTCAGGTTTACAAAGTCAGTCGGCCACGGTTCAGGAATTGTACGTGGGTGGCAGACTGACTCTGCTGACCCCCTCCGGATCAACGTCCGACACGACACCCACGTTTACCTGGACACCTGTGACCGATGCTGTCACCTATGAGGTGTTCGTGACACGCGCAGATGTGCTCACCGCTGGCATCATCAACTCCACCGGACTGGTCGGCACCAGCTTCACTCCGGTGACACCCCTGCCTGTCGGAACCTATCGAGCGTGGGTCAGAGCGATCAGCACGACTGCTGAAATTGGCCCATGGAGTTTGCAGGTCAACTTCATGGTCACGGTCAATTCAGGCGAACCGGATTCGCTCGTCCTGCTGAATGAAACCCTGCTGGCCGGCCTGACAATGCCTCAACTCAAGGGACTGGCGGCGACATCAGGTGCGGAACCGCAGGATGCAGGTCCAGGCATGCATCAGCCTGATGTCGTCCGGACAAATTCCAGCCCGACGCTCGAACCTGGCTCATCACTGAACCCTGTTGAACGTCAGACCGGTCCTGCAGATCCGAGGGCGGATCAGACGCTGGCAGTGCTGTCCCCGATGGTCCGGCTGGCAAGCGGGATGGATGACAACGAAACGGCCATTGATGCCATGATGGCCGAGAGCGTACACCGCGACTCATTGATGTGGAACCTGTGAACCGCAATGGTGGGCTTTCAGACGCACCGGGTTCGGATCTCCGGACCCGTGCGAGTTGGCAGCACGATGTCGATCGAGCGGATGTCGGATGCGTGGTCGTTGCTCACCTGTTTCACGTCGCGCCGAATGGACACTGAAATCCGAAAATCACATGCTGCTTCAGAATACGGAAATCGCAGGTGTTCCAGTTCCACGATTCCTCTACGGGACCGCTTGGAAGGAGAACGAGACGCAGCGCCTGACCGAAGTCGCTCTGAGACAGGGCTTTCGTGGGATCGATACCGCAAATCAGCGGCGGCATTATCATGAAGCTGCGGTGGGCCAGGCCATCGCGACGGCAATGGAGAGCGGTCTCGTAGTCCGCGATGATCTGTTCCTGCAAACGAAGTTTACGTTCCAGAACGGACAGGATCATCGTCTGCCATACGATCCCGCTGCCGCTGTCACAACTCAGGTGGAGCAATCGTTTGCCAGTTCGCTTGAACACTTGAGGACCGATTTCATTGATTCCTACGTCCTGCACGGGCCAACTCAGCGAACCGGTCTGGCTCCGGACGACTGGGAGGCCTGGCGTGCTATGGAAGTCATCCACGACAGCGGTCGAGCACGTCTGCTGGGTGTCAGCAACCTGACCCTGGAACAACTCCGGATCTTGTGTCAGCATGCACGCATCCGGCCTCGCTTCGTCCAGAACCGATGTTACGCCGTCCGGACCTGGGATCGCCTTATCCGGGAGTACTGTGCGGCCAATGACATCATTTACCAGGGCTTCTCATTGTTGACTGGCAACCGCGAAGTGATAGCGCGTCCCGAGATGATCCGGATTGCCAAACACCACGGCCGAACCGTCAGCCAGATTGTCTTTCGATTTGCGCTTGATGTCGGAATGCTGCCCCTGACCGGAACCACCGACGCCGACCACATGCGCATGGACCTTGATGTCTTTGATTTCGATCTGGAACCCGAAGAACTGCAGACAATCGAACGTCTGGCCTCA
>JAYSPO010000097.1:0-2567 GCA_043722015.1 Candidatus Kuenenia sp.
AGGAATCGCGGTCTGCCGATTCATTGTTTTATTTCAGTTCCAGCAAAGGAGTTCTGCCATGTGTTGTTGTTGCTGACCCACCGATTGTGCCTCCGGCGGTTCCCGTCCCGATTCCTCTTACTTGCCTTTCTGCTCGTCTCAAATGTTTGAGACGGCAACTTCTGCCTGGTTCTTTCTGAAATCAGCAGATTAACTCAGCAACATTTTCAAAGGATCACGGTCATGAAGAAATTCTCTGTTCGCCTTCAAGATACGAAGGCCCTACGTCGTTCAGGATTCACGCTTATTGAGTTGCTTGTCGTCATCGCCATCATTGCCATTCTTGTGGCTCTGATTGTGCCAGCGGTTCAGCAGGCCCGCGAGGCTGCTCGTCGGGCTCAGTGCGCGAATAATCTGAAGCAACTTGGCCTAGCGATTCACAACTTTCACGACACAAAGAAAACGCTGCCTTCGAGTGTGCGACCTTCAGCCGCGAGTACCGTTCGCGTAGGCGCTTTCACGCAGCTCCTGCCATTTCTGGACGAAAAGACGTTGTGGGACAGCTACAGCACAGCGGTCAACTGGAGCGATGCGACAAATACTCCGGTAACGTCGGCCCGGATTTCCGTCTTTCAGTGCCCATCAAGTCCCAAATCAGAACGGCGGGATGGAAATCCTGATCCGATTCAGACAGGAGGAAATGCCGCATGGAATCCCACACTGGTGGGAGTGACCGACTATGCGGCGACCGTCGGTGTTGACAAGCGACTGGCCCAGGTATTTTCGACGATCAAAGCAGGGACCGGGATGTTGCCAAAGAACGAAAAGGGCACATTTGCCGACGTGACGGACGGCCTTTCCAATACCATTGCGATTGTGGAGTCTGCAGGTCGACCCTTTGTTTATCGACGCGGACCGCTGCTCGTCGATAATGATCAGACGAAGCATCGAATCAACGGAGGAGGCTGGGCGCGGCCTGCGTCGGATCTGCTGTTTGCTGGCTCGAACAAGGCCGGAACGGTTATCCCGCCAGCCAATACGTCGGATGTCGCGTCGATCAATGCCACAAATGGTGACGATGTCGGCGGCGACGCAACTCCGACACCAACCTATCCGCATCAGTATTACGGCACCGAGGGAACGAGCCAGCCGTTCGGATTTCACAACACCGGGATCAACGTGCTGTTTGGTGACGGCTCCGTTCGCTTTATTGACGAAGCGGTTGAGATCAGTGTGTTCGCAGGTCTGATCACTCGCGATCAGGCAGAGAAGATCAGCGATAGCCAGTTTTGATGTTTCAGTCGGCGAACGCCAGGGATGGAGACCTGCCGTTCGCTGACATTCATTTTGCGTTACAGGTCTGACAGGACTACACACATGACAGGAAAACCTTCCTGGGCTTCGTCCGGCAGCGTCGATTCACATGCGGATGATGGCCCAAGCATTGCCGTTCTCGCTCAGGTCAGTGACGCAATGCGAGGTCTGAAATTCGGACAGGTCACGATCATCATTCAGGACGGCGTCGTTGTGCAGATCGACCGACTCGAGAAGCATCGCCTCGCCAAGAGTGAGTAACGTTATTGGAGATGGGGTCAGGAACCAATAGTGCAGGGCAGACTTTGGGCCATTTGGCTATTCGTTCCTGCCCCCATTTCTGACCAATCGACGAAGATCGTCCTTCGGCATAGCAACAGGCGCGTGTCGCTCATCTGACGAAAACGGATGAGCCCTGGACAGGAAAAAAGATGTCTCACAAAAAAAAACGCCGACCATCGAGTCCTTTGCCCGGATTCGCGGCCGGACTCTCGATCACTTCAATCTATCTGGCAGTCCTTCTCATCATTCCGCTGGGGGCGTGCGTCCTCAAAACATGTTCACTCGATGCGTCGCAGTTTGTCGCCGCCGTCTGGTCGCCTCGAGCCCGTGCGGCCTACATGCTGACGTTCGGCGCTTCTGCCATCGCCGCGTTCCTGGATGTCATTCTGGGTGTGCTGCTGGCATGGGTTCTGGTCCGGTACGAGTTTCCAGGCCGACGTTTGATGGATGCTGTCATCGACCTTCCGTTTGCTCTGCCCACCGCAGTCGCCGGGCTGATTTACTCCAGTCTTTACGTAAAGAACGGATGGCTTGGGCAGTTCCTGGTTCCGCTGGGATTTGAAGGTGCGTACACGCGAACTGCGGTTGTCCTGGTGCTGGTGTTTTTGGGGCTTCCGTTTGTGGTGCGAACCGTTCAGCCGCTGCTCAGCAGCCTGGAAGCGGAGATGGAAGAAGCCGCAGCCTCTCTTGGAGCCACTCGCTGGCAGTCTTTTCTGCGAGTGATTCTTCCCTCACTCTATCCGGCACTATCAACAGGATTCGCACTGGCCTTCGCCCGAGGTCTGGGTGAATACGGATCAGTGGTGTTCGTTTCAGGCAATATGCCATTCAGGACCGAAATCGCCCCCGTGCTGATCGTGCAGAAGCTCGAAGAATTTGCCTACGCCGAAGCGACAGCGATTGCCACCGTGCTGCTTGCAGGATCGATGCTGACATTGGGACTTGTGAGCTGGCTTGATTCAAGGAGTCGTCACCATGCATCTTAGTTCTCG
>JAYSPO010000098.1:0-1534 GCA_043722015.1 Candidatus Kuenenia sp.
CGCAGAGATCCATCAAACTGTACTTCGGTGCATTGCCGAACCGCAATTGTAGTTGGATTACAGTTTTCTGCCCACAGAGTCCTGGATATCTTGCGATGATGCTCCCATGCGGCTACAGTTCCGGCGTGAACGGTCGAAACACCGTCAGTCATTGCCGCCGTAGCTCAGTTGGCAGAGCGACGCTTTCGTAAAGCGTAGGTCGAAGGTTCAAGTCCTTTCGGCGGCTTTTGTTGATCAGCAGTCCTCATGGGCCTGCAATCGTGATCAAACCCCTGTAAATCAGGGTTTTTTTCGTTGATCGCCGACACAGAATCGGGCGAGTGTTGGGCATCACTCGCGTCATCATGTGTTGTCACCAAATACCCCGTTTTCTCATCAGGTCGTGCAGCTTAGCGATTATAGTTCAATACGAATGTCGCGCTCAACTCGCTCACTTTCCGCCACAAGACCACTGGTGTCATAGGCAACACTATTGCAACACGTTTGCGATAAACGTAAAATCTGCGTCATGTTCCGATTTGTCTGCCCAATTCTTCTGATTGCCAATTTGCTGACGTGCCCGTCGCGCTGCATGTCCTGTCACGTAGCTGCCGCAAGCGTCAAAGAATGCGTTCCGGCAGGATGTTCTTGCTGTCACTGCGAGACTGCGTCAACGAAATCGGAATCTTCTGAAGGCTATCCTGGCGATGACTGCCCTTGTCCAAACTGCATCTGCGAAGGTGCAACGCTGCAGGACGGCCTTGAACTACCGGATGCGAATACGCAGCCGGCCAGCAATGGCCATTGGACTGCCAGGTTCGAGCGTGACATCAGTGTCGAAATCGTGCAGGGGTTCGCACGCGTAACCCAGGACTGCGATTGCCGCATCTCCGGTCGCGATGCGCGCATTGCGCATCACTCATGGCTGATTTAATCGACCATTTCTGGCGAACTTTGTTCGCCGCTCGCTAAGCCTCGTCCGTTCATGGAATTGGTTGATGTATCCGTTTGGACGCATCCTGATGAATGAAGAACTGGGCTTGGCATTGAACGTCCTTGTTGAGTGATCCAACGACGCTGCACGGGTCGATGACTCGGCACTTCTGCTTTCGACTCACAACTCTTGACTTTCGATTGTTACATGCTTCTGCCCTGGGAATACGGTGTTCGCAATCTGGCTCGCAGGCCAGTCCGAACGGCATTGACGCTTGTTGCTTTGGCGACGGTTGTGATGCTCGTGTTCGTCGTCGTGGGTTTCATTCGTGGCCTGGAACAGTCGTTGTCAGTGAGCGGAGATGAAGACGTTGTGCTTGTCTATTCGGTGAACTCTGAAGAAAACATCGAGAATTCATCCATCGCCGCTCGAACGCCTGCGCTCTTAACCGCGAGCCTTGATGGAACGTTGAAGCGATTTGGCGTCGCGCATGTTTCGCCAGAGTTGTATCTCGGGACTCGCGTCAAAACACAGGACGATGACGGCGGACTGGGTTTGGTCCGGGGTGTGACCCGTAACGCGCCGTTGGTGCGTCGCGGAGTCAAGCTGATCGCGGGCGAT
>JAYSPO010000099.1:0-6383 GCA_043722015.1 Candidatus Kuenenia sp.
TTGACTCCGCCCGCCACTGATGCGGCCATCAGGGAGAGGAGACACAGGATGGCAACCGCATAGATTGCCATGGCACCCGGCAGTCTCCGTCCCAACTTCCACACAATATGTCCGGCAAATGCGATGACGGCGGCGATGAGCTGCGCGAAGCGAATCAGCTGGCTTCCCGCCTGTGTGCGCATGCCGGTTGTCGTCACATTGCTGAGCGAATTCGTCTCCGGCAAGGGATCGCCCGGATGCACAACGAGTACCAGCAGCACACTCAGCCCCAGGGCGACCAGCATCTGAATTCGGAAGAATCCATCGGTCACCTCCTTGCGGGGCATCAGCAGCCACATCATCGCGATTCCCGTGACAAGCTTCAGTACAAAAGATTCAATAGATTCAATCATGACCGCACATCACTTACCATTGATGAGGGCCATGGCTTCTGCGCGGCTGGCGAGGTTGTTGCGGAACATTCCACGGACAGCACTGGTGACGGTCAACGCCCCCGGCTTCTTGACGCCACGAATTGTCATGCAGGTATGTTCTGCCTCAATGACGACGATCACACCGTGGGCTGAGAGCTCGTTCTCAATCAGGTCGGCAATCATATGCGTCATGCGTTCCTGAACCTGTGGGCGACGAGCAATTTCATCGACGACCCGTGCCAGCTTGCTCAGCCCCGTGACTTTGCCACGCGGAATGTAGCCAACGTGCGCTTTCCCCATGAAGGGCAGCAGGTGATGTTCGCACATGCTGTTGAACGAAATGTCCCGCACCAGCACCATTTCGTCATACTGTTCTTCGAAAACCTTTTGCAGATGGCGACCGGGCTCGACGTGCAGCCCACCGAAAATTTCTGCGTACATGCGAGCCACGCGGGCGGGCGTCTCTTTCAGGCCGTCGCGGTCCGGATTCTCTCCGACCGACAGCAGAATTTCCCGAACCGCTGCTTCAATACGTGGCTGATCCACTACGCGAGCCTCCGGAGGAATTGCTCCGCCAGCGAGGAGTTTATTGATGTCAGTCATTGAGATCCCATCACTTCGAACACTTTTGCCCGTGATTGCAAACCGCGGCACGTGTCGATTCTATGGTTCTCATTCGTTCCGAACACCATAAGACCGCGTGAATCGCTGGAACGGGAAGATTTCGCAGGAACGGAACGATTTATCTGCGATGGAGGCTCAGACGCGACATTGCTACCGTCGATGCCGAACTGGCTGGCACACCGTTGGGAACTGCCGCCGCCTGACGTTCAATCATATCCGGCGGCATAAACCGGTCCAAACGAGGTCGAAAGACGACCAGCAGGAAGAGCGGCATATACCATTGAACGTAGGTGCCAATGTCTTCCGGATACCACATCTGAGCGGCCACAACCAATGCCGTCGAATTGGCCAGCAGGTTTTCCAGATTTCGCGGTCGAGGCAAAACGGTCATGGCAGTCAACATCACAAAGAAAATCGCCGCCATTGGAATACGGATAAACAGCTGACCCACGGACATCTGAGAAACGGTCAATGTGTCGTCGAGCAGTCGATACACCGTCCAGTTTGTACTCGTCACAACACGGTTGAAGAACGAATCGGCATCCCCGGAAATCATCATCAGACAGGCAGCCAGCACAACCACAACGCCCAGCACGGACGCGGCAAAGCGAATGGCACCCTTGCGGCCGTAAAATACAGCCCACAACGGCAAGAGGAAGACCGCAAAGAATAATGTGCCAGAGGCCAATCCCAGCAACACTCCCGCGACGGTTGGTTTCCGATAACTGGCGATCGCCCAAATAAGGCATGCCGCCGGCAAGACATGGCTGAGCTTATGCACGTTCGCAGCAGTGCAAGGCAACAGCAGATAAAGGCAACTCATCGCGACACCCAGCTGCAAACTCGCGAAGTGCTGACGTCCGATGTACAACAATCCAAGGATGACCACCAAATGCGCCACGACCACCAGAATTCTCGCGACGAGTAGTTCCGTGTTACGTGTTTCACCGGTGTTGACGGATACGGAATTTGGCAACGTTCCAGACAACTGGGCCATTGCCGCTCCGCCTGCAGCGATCAGTGTCTCCGTCGGTGCTGGTAAGTCACTTCGCACGTCCGTTCTATTGACTTCTACTTCTCGACGTTGCAATAACGCTCGGCCATGTTCAATGGCTTTCACGTTTGTCACAGGGGCAGGCTTCAGAAAAACCCCCCAGGCCAGAATCGCGAATGCCGGAATGCACAAGAACGTCAGGCCTGCCGAATTCAGGTTCTGATCCAGTCGAGGACGGCGTGTGAGTGACTCATCGAAGAGTAACCGCACCACCAGCAAAACCGCGAGAACCACGAGAGCCAATTGACTCCACGTTTGGAACGGATGATTCACCACATCCATTTCACGAACGTCGGACTGTGGCAACGCTCCTGCAACTGTTTCAGTCACCGGCGATTCAGAGACACCGACGTCCGCAACAGTCGTCTCAAGGGGAATTGCAGCCGTTACCTCATTCACGATTGTTTCAGAAACGACTGCCAAATCCGGAATGACAGGTGTTGGAGATTCTTCAACAACGATTTCTGATACGGCATCCCCTGTCAGACTCTGCGACGAAATTGCAGAAGACGGAAGATCCTGCTCATTCATGGCTCCCGACACAGACTTATCTGCGTCCACGAAATACGTCACTTCGCCAAAATGACTGTAAACAACCACTGCCGAAGCAATCAGCAGGACAAGCGTGAGATCAAGATTTCTGATCGTCAGCGCGCGAGAGAAACGAAAATACACGGCGATCACAAGCAGTGATGCGTATAACAGCCACGGAAGATCCGCGACGGGAGCTAAAGGAAATGTGTCCATCTTTTCAACAACGTTCGAACGAATGTCACCAGGACTTCAACAGGACGACTCATTGCCTGGTGATAGTGACAGCCGACCAAACAAAACACGCAACAACCCTGTTGCGCGGACCCGGAAACTTCCGTCCCCACGGAAGCCATGGTATCCGGACCAGAAGACACTGCAGCAACTCGCCACCTCAGGCTAAGTCGACTCCGATCCCCCACACGTCCGATTGCCATGAGCACCTATTGGACGTGTTTCATCGCGACTTGGCAACTGGTTGTTCGCTCTTTTTTACGAATCTTGCGATGATTTTTAAAAGTCGCCGGATAACTCTTGACAAGCTATGACGCTTGTGTCGGTACGGCAGGCGTTCCATTCTGCCTTATTGGTTTTTGCCGCCAGCTCCGCCTTGACGATTGCCGCCGCCACCGCCGCGTTTGCCGCCAGAACCACTCCCGCCACCGCTCAAAGCGTTGCCACCGCTCATGCCACCACCGTAGCCGCCGCCGCCCATCATCCCGCCCATCATCCCCGAACCACCACTCATGCCTTCGCCGTCACCGGGGCCACCATAAAGTGTACCGGCTGCAGCGTTCGCATCTTTCTTGAGGTGTTCATAGAGCTTAAGAATGTCCTGATAGAACTTGGTGTCAAGTTGTTGATTGCGGGGATGGCCCCCATTGGCGACGGAATCTCCGACGTACCGCGTGACGATTGCACCATTACTATCCACCACGGTGATTCTGTCGGAAAGAGGCTTATGGCCTCGCATCGAGTCCATATAGGACTTTAACTCAGGGCTTTCGCCGCTGTTGAGTCGAATCGAGGGCGTAATTGCTGCCAGTAAGTCAGGCGATTTAAATTCAACGCTCTGAGTCTCCAGCACAGATTTGGAGAGATCCACGACCTCAACGTCCGACTTTCCTCCGATGCGAGAACCGACGCGCACTTCCAGGTTCGCCATGGCAGGTGTTCCTGCTTTTTCGTTCTCATAATACATGCCGACTTTTACCGACTGCGGATTGTCCGCACGCTGCGTGTAGTATCGATACGATTGCGGCACAAAAACTGCCGCCGTTGGTTCGCTCCAGTCGGAGAAAATTGTAGCCTGCGTATTGAGGTCCGGCTGTTCTAGTTCATCAACGGGGTATTTGAAATTTGGGTTTTTCATTTCCAGGCGGACACGATAAATGTAGGTGTTGCCACGATCACAGGTGAAGTCCATAAATCGCACCAGGAGAACTCGGCCCGTAGACATGGCTTTACTAATGAGTTTCTTCAATTCTTCCTTGTTGTCGTACTTTGATTTTTTTGCCGGATCCTTGCTGTCTTTCATTTCGTCGAAAAGGTCATCCGTCAGACTGGAAGTATCATTGAGAGCATTGTTCAAATCCGCACCGTTCAGCATGAAGCGTGCGAAGCCGCCTTTTTTTGTCTGATCCGGCAGCATCTTTTTGCGTTTCTCTGCTTCCTCAAGCAGCTTCGCGTTATACCGATCCATCAGTTGTTGCTCTTCTTCGTCCAGCTTGAAATCGTCCAGCTTCCTGTGAGAGGCATCAGCAGACGTCCACTTTCCAGCGGCCAGTCGAGGCAATGGCATCGTCAATTCAACGCGTGTCACACTCTGATTCACGACATCAAGGTCGAATGCAAGAGACTTTTGAAGGATTTCACCGACTTCGTCTGTTGAAATACTTTCCCATTCACCGGACCATGGTTCACTTCCAGGTACTTCTTTTTTACGTTCAATCTGGAAGCCCACAAAGTCGATTGCCCGGGCTATCTGGGGATCAGACTGAGGCAAATGCAGGGACTGAGAGACTGAGCGGATCTGCTCCAGAAGCGGAAAGATCATGCGGACAGAAACGCCACTGTGGTAACGGACTTTACGTTCCGCTGCGGTCGACATCATACCGCCGAGCCCACCTGCTCCATAACCACTGTCGCCATAGCCACTCATCATCCCGCCCATCATTCCGCCCATCATACCCGTGCCGCCGCTCGACATTTCGCCAGCCATGTCGCCCGACATTCCTTCCGCATCACCGGGAGCCCCATATCCTTTCCCTCCACCAAGCCCGCCTGGACCTGCCGCGCCACCTGAACCACCTGGATATCCTCCCACAGCGCCTTGCCCGCCGAGACCAGATGCACCAGAAATGTCACCACCCGGGCCAGCCAGTCCACCGCCAGCAACGCCAAAGAGTTTTTTGACGTCTTCACCTACTTCCGGTTCTGTTTTTTTGTCTGTTTTCGTTGCATCTGTCTCTTCTGTCTCTTCATCTTCAGCATCAGGTTTCTCAGCCATCACGATTGCGATGGCATTCGCTTCAGGATCTGTGGGTGAAAGTACAATGACTGCCCCACGGCGTTCACGATTGGGGTGAATCGGCGCATCCCAGGGCTCACCCGTCGAAAACCGTTCCAGGTCTTCAGTTTCAGACTGCATCCGTTCAGCCAGTGCAAGTACATCCGGCGTATCGTCGAAGGCCGCTCTCTTCTCTTCCGTGAAGGCATTCGACTGCCATGCGGATCGCGTCAGATCAGCCACGGCCTTCAGGTCATCCGGTTGCTTCGTGGACGGAGACCAACTCGCGGTTGCCAGTCCCGTCAACCCCAGCAGGATAACCAGTGCCGCGCCAATTTTTTCTCCGTGATTCAGCAGCAACGCCTTGAAATCAAAGCCTTTTAATTTCGCCATGACAAAGGTCCTCAAATTGTTTTACGCACCGCATTCAATATGCAGTAGAAATCACTTTTTGGTCACGAGATGGTATGCTTGATCAAACTCTTACGGCGATGGTGTCCCCGTTGGACTTGTCCCGCCAGGAACACTGTCGCCAGCGGGGACAGCTGGAGATCCTTCACCCGTTGGCTTTGGATCGGTCCCCGGAGAGGAAGGTGCCTGTCCTGGAACGCTGCCGCCTGCGGGTGGATCAGTCGTTGCTGGTCCGACCGCAGATGCCTCCGGAATAGACGCGCCAGGTACAGTGGTATCCTGCACGGAACCCGTTCCCGGGACTTCTGATTCTGGACTTGATGTACCCGAAGTTTCGGGAGTGTCTGATGCACCCGGTGCAGCAGTTGCTGGAGTCCCAGATAGGCCGGATTCAGCTCCTGTTGAAGTTGACTTCTCAGCCTCCTTCGCAGCGGTCTCTTCTGTCTTCGCCTGCTCCGCAGATTCTTCTGGTGTCATATAAAGCGTCAGCAGTCCGCCGATGCGGACTTCAATCAAAAGTGGTTCTGCCATTGCAGCATTCATGACTTCTGCACCTAATGCAGCACCGGAACCAGCCCCCATCATCCCTGAACCACCACTTTCGCCAGGCATGCCACCAAACCCGGAAATGCCTTCTTCCGATCCAGCACCGAGGCCGCCACTCATTCCTGGAGTCATTCCACCGCCTTTTCCTGGAAAGCCACCCATACCACCCAGCGATTCGCCACCAGGCATTCCCATTCCGCCACCAGGCATTCCCATTCCGCCACCAGGCATTCCCATTCCGCCACCAGACATTCCCATTCCGCCACCAGACATTCCCATTCCGCTGCCAGACATG
>JAYSPO010000100.1:0-1435 GCA_043722015.1 Candidatus Kuenenia sp.
CGGAGCCATGCAATTGCGGTGGGAATCGGTGTCGTTGGTCGCCAGTCGCTGGTCAAATATTCTTTTTGACCGCCTTCATCGCCGCTTTTGCGACGGCCACGCACTCGCGAATGTCGGCCAGGGGATCCTTCTCGTTCTCTTCGTATTCCAGCGACAGTGCTCCGTTGGATGGAAAGCCGGCTAACTGCAACTCGTTAAAGACCTCTTCGACGTTCAGGTGCCCTTTACCAAGGATCACGCCTTTCGTCCGGTCTTTCATTTCGGCAAAATCCTTCAGATGAATTCCATACAACCGTCCCTTGAGCAACCGAATGACTTCGGGAGCATTCTGTCCGGATCGAATGTAATGCCCCAAATCCGCACAGGCTCCGATTCGCTCGTCGCGTCCTTCGATGGCACGCAACACATCGATCGCTTTGTTGTAACGGTGACCCGGACCGTGGTTATGAATCGCGATTCGGATGTCGAATTCCTTGACCAGTTCATTCAGGCTATCGAAGGAATCCAGATCCGGATCGGCCGTGATGCATGGTGTACCGAGCTTCTTGGCGAACTCAAAGATCTTTCGGTTCTCGGCAGCATCTTTGGTCAACCTGTTCACGCCGTGCCCGGAAACTGACATCCCGAGATCGGCGACTTTCTTCTGTGTTGCGGCGATCTCCTCGTCGGATGCGTTCGTGGCCAGCATTCCGCCGTAGAACTCCACCTGTTCAAAGCCCATGTCGCTGGCATGCTTCAGCGCATCATCAAGCTTGTAGCCGCGTAACGAGTAGAGCTGTATTCCCAGCTTGGGCGCACTCGGTTCGACCACACGTGCTGCGCCCGGCAGAGTGCCGCTCGCGACTCCGGCTGCAATCAGAGAAGTTGTCTGGAGAAAACTGCGTCGAGTCTGTTGAGACATCGTATGCTCCGAATGAAATCGTGGGTGTGGCGAGAAACTCCGCCGCCATTCTACGAAGCGTACGTGCTGGCCACAAGTGGGTTGGGTAAGAGATAGACTATCCTGGCGACTATCCTGGCGACTTCCGCAGTGATGTCCCGCTCGACCGACTGGCGAATCAGGACAGAGTTTGCTTTCATATGGCTGCAGGCTGAGCAAACTCGCATATCGGATCCAATCACGAGCCAGAACTACTATGATTCGCTTAACCACATTTGTAATCCTTGGTCTGGTGTGGGCGGTGCTGAGCAATCTCGCGGCCTTCGCCCAGGAACAACAGCCCTTCCTGAAGCAGGTCGAGCAGGCTGTGGAACGCTCATTGCCGTTGCTTGAGATCGCGGCGGCGGAAACGGTGCGACAACGGCAATGTTTTACGTGCCATGGGCAGGCCATGTCAGCGGTCGCGTTAGTGGAAGCACAGCAGCATGGCTTTCAGATCGATTCACAGAACCTGCAGCGGCAACTGGACCACACCTTCGCGCATCTGGAACGATC
>JAYSPO010000101.1:0-16643 GCA_043722015.1 Candidatus Kuenenia sp.
TGATGGACAAGTTTGCCATTCTTCGTTCCATGGACGCAACGGCCAGTAACCACACACCAATCACGTTTCAGGCCGCCAATCCCAAAGCTCAGCGCACAGACATCGGACGGCAGGGTGGAGGTTATCCGTCAATGGGTTCAGTGGCTGCGAAGTTTCGAGGCGCCAACGACCCGGGGATGCCACCTTTTGTTGCCCTGGCGAACAGCATGGTGGCCGACGTCTACGGCGCTGGTGATCTCGGGCAACAATTTGCACCGCTGGACGGGATGCGCGTGGACGGAAAGTTTTCGCTGCCGAAAGGCGTCGAAGTGCCGCGTCTGCAGGATCGCGATCAACTGCGACGTGAACTGGATCTGTTTCGGCGGCGCGTCGATTCATCGGTGAGTTTTCAGCAACAGGACCGTTACACTCAGGAAGCATTCAATCTTGTGCTCGGAGGCGCGGCGCAGAAGGCGTTCGACCTGACTGGCGAACCGGCCGAGGTGCGGGACCGATATGGTCGTGATTCATTCGGCGACAAAGCGTTGCTGGCTCGCCGACTGGTGGATGCAGGCGTCACGTTCGTCACGATGAGCGACGCCTGGGGACACTGGGATCATCACGGCGACGAAGTTCAATGGGGCGGAATTGTCAAGGGCCTGACTCCGATGCTGCCGGTGCTGGATCGAGGTCTGACGGCATTGATTGACGATCTTGACCAGCGAGGCTTGCTGGAGACAACGCTGGTGATTGTGATCGGTGAATTTGGCCGCAGCCCGGTGATGACCAAAACCGCTGGTCGCGATCATTGGCCAGGCGTGATGTCGTTTCTGATGGCTGGCGGAGGAATCCTGGGCGGTCAGGTAATCGGGGCGACCGATCGGCGGGGCGGCTCGATCCAGGAAAGGCCTCTGAGTCCAGGCGATCTCGCGGCAACCGTCTTCTCACACCTTGGCATCGATCCCGGCTCGCACTGGACCAATCCTGCAGGTCGTCCCGTACCACTGGTAGAAACCGGACATCCGATTGCGGAATTGGTCTGAGGTTGTGAAGATATCGACTCTGCGGGGGCATGAGTGAGACAATTGGCGAGCGGCATGCGTCAGCTTGCCGGTACAAAAACGAGGTACCGAAAGGCTCACGCCGCTCCGCTCGCCGGACTCATATCCAGCCGCGCCGAGTATAGGTGACGAATGCTGTGTCATTGATATGAATTGTGTCAGATGATTCAACGGTGGCACGACTTCCTCGCAAACTGTCCGCAGGGGCTGGTGGCATGTTCAATTCTCCTGGAAACACTCTACGACAGCGGAGTCTTTTTTTACGGCGGCAGGTTTTGCAGGCAGGTGGGTTGAGCGTTCTGGGACTAACGTCGGCCCAACTTTCGAAGTTGCGGGCGGGGACCACGAATGATGCAGGCACGGCGAAGCGGCGGCAGAACTCCTGCGTGTTTCTGTTTCTGTTTGGTGGGCCAAGTCAGATCGATCTGTGGGACATGAAGCCGAATGCCTCGGCGGAGATTCGCGGTGAATTTCAGCCGGTTGCGACCAAAGTTCCCGGCATTCAGATCTGCGAGCATCTGCCTAAGCTGGCTCAACAGATGGACAAGGTTTGTCTGGTGCGTTCCATGCAGCACAGGATGAACGTCCATGGGCCAGCCTGTAGTGAAGTCTTCAGTGGTCGTCCGTATCATTCAGCTCCGATCACAGACCAGGCGACGCCGGAGGACTGGCCATCGCTGAGTGCGATGACGATGCGGTATGGCAGTTCGCAAACCGGATTGCCACCGTCTGTTGTGTTGCCGTGGTATCTGCAGTTTCCCGGTCAGGGCGCGAGGATTGCGGGTCAGACAGGCGGTCGCATGGGAGAACGTCACGATGCCATGCTGATCCAGGGCTCTGGTGTTGGCGAGTTTCAGGTCGATGGACTTGCGTCGGATGAAACGGTCTCGCTCGGGCGGATTGAGAACCGGCGGAGGTTGTCTGAACAGCTGCAATTGGGCGATCCGCAAGTGTCGTATTCGAGGAAACTGGTCAATGATATTGATCGTCATCGCGATCGGGCGTTCTCTTTGCTGCAACACAAGGCGGGCGAAATTCTGGATCTGGAGCGTGAAACTGCGACGCTGCGTGATGCCTACGGTCGCACATCGGTCGGACAGAGCCTGCTCATGGCAAGGCGACTGATTGAAGCAGGTGTTTCGCTTGTGACAGTCAACTGGGAAGATGAAACCAAGATTTCAGGCACGAATACATGCTGGGACACTCACGAGGATAATTTCAACAAACTCAGGACACTGCTGTGCCCGATGTTCGATCAGGCATTCCCCGCGTTTCTGCAGGATCTTGACGATCATGGCTTGTTGGAGACGACGCTTGTCGTGGCGGTTGGTGAATTTGGTCGAACGCCGAAACTGGGTCAGTTCACTCAAAGCTCGAATACAAAAAAATCCGGTCGCGACCACTGGCCGCATGCCTTCACGGCGTTATTGGCTGGCGGCGGCGTGCGGGGCGGACAGGTTTATGGCAGCACAGATCGACATGCGGGATTTGTGACCGATAGCCCGGTCTCGCCAGCCGACTTGTCGGCCACGATTTTGTATCATCTGGGTGTGGATCACACTCAGGAATATGTCTCGAACAATCAAGGTTTGCGTCATCGGCTCAGTGACGGAAGCCCCGTGAAGAATCTGGGGTAGGAACGAACTTGCCGAGATTCCTGTCGCCTGCATGGATTACGCACGCGGATAGCATTGGCGCGTTTCACCGCGTACCCAACGGAGCTCGGTTGTTCTGTTTGAAATTTCGTATTTGAAATTTGAAATACGGGGCGTTGCCCACGCGGTTAAACGGATGGGCCATTCTCAACAGTGCGGTTTATTCGAGCTACGACGACGTTGATTGAACAGAATCTCAGTCGGCGGAGCGACTGAGCTGCGTGGGTGACTGCACTGGACAAGAAACCCCGTAAGGCGTCTACAATGCCGCCTTGTATCAAACAGAACACTTCTTATCGTTGAGGTTCGGAAATGAAGCGAATGAATTGGATCGCGATTTTGGGTCTTCTTGCCGCGACTTTAATGGTCGGTCTGGTGGTTGATGGCGGCGTGATGGCCGGTGATTTGAAGACAGACTGGAATCAGTTTCGAGGTCCGAATCGGGACAATCGTTGCCAGGAATCCGGGCTGGCCGATAAGTGGCCGGAAGGCGGACCAGAGCTTCTGCAGACAATTACCGGGATCGGAGAAGGTTATGCGTCGGTCTCGCTCGTGGGCGAGTTGATGTATACGATGGGGAACGTCGATGGGGCAGAGCAAGTCATCGCCCTGAATCGGAAGACCGGCGAAATTGTCTGGAAGACGCGAAACGGTGATGAGTACCATGACGGCACGGGGAACGGTCCTCGAGGAACTCCGACAGTCGTGGACGGAATGGTCTACGCACTGGGCGGGAATGGTGACCTTTCGTGCCTGAACGCGAGCACTGGCGACGTTGTCTGGCACATGAATATCCTGAAGGAATTCGGCGGTGGAAATATCACCTGGGGCATCAGCGAGTCCGTACTCATTGACGATGGCAAAGTCATCTGCTCTCCGGGAGGAAGTGATGCAACCGTAGTGGCGCTGAATGCAAAGACAGGCAAGGTCGTCTGGAAAAGTAAAGTCCCGGAGCAGCCCCAGGCGTCATACGCTTCGCCGGTCGTGGCGACGATTGGAAAAGTGAAGCAGTACGTGATCTTCACATCAAAGGGTATTTGTGGTGTGCGTG
Source organism: Candidatus Kuenenia sp. (assembly GCA_043722015.1). GTDB lineage: Bacteria > Planctomycetota > Planctomycetia > Planctomycetales > Planctomycetaceae > SXXK01. The sequence continues at coordinate 3,747 of JAYSPO010000101.1, forward strand.
CAAAGGATGGCGAACCTCTTTGGGGACAAAACGCTTCATCGAACGGTACGGCAAACTGCGCGACACCACTCGTTGTCGATAACTACGTGTTCAGTTCTTCGGACTATGGCACAGGTGCCGAACTGGTGGAACTCAAAGCACAGGGCAATGCCGTAAAGGCCACGCAGGTCTACTTCACGAAGGACATGAAGAATCATCACGGCGGCATGGTGCTCCTCGACGGCTATGTGTACGGCTCCAATGGCGACTTGTTGTCCTGTGTGAAACTCAAAACCGGCGAACCTGCCTGGCGCGAACATGGAATGAAAGGTTCAGTCGTCTATGCGGACAGGAAAATTGTCTTCCGCAACGAAAATGGCCCCGTTGTGCTGCTCGCCGCAGATTCCAGCGAGTACAAAGAACTGGGGCGCTTCGAACAGTCTGACCGCAGCAATCGCCCGGCATGGTCGCATCCCGTAATTGCAGATGGCAAGTTGTATCTGCGGGATCAGGATAAGTTGTTGGTCTACAACCTGAAATAGAAAAGAGCCTGGCTGTTCTGAGCCTCCAGGCAATCGGCCAGGAGGTTCAGCGTTTCACGCCGGTTACGTTGACACCGCTGCCGATAAGCAGGTTATGCTCGTAGGCCCAGTGATAGAATCGTCCGGATTTTTCCGGAGGCAGCACGGTCAGGTCGTTGAATCCGGCCTCGTGAAACCAGAAGCTCAGTTCTTCGACCGTGTGATGGTACTGGTATTTCGGTGCCCACCAGTCAAACGTATCACAGACACGATTTTCGTAGCTCGGATGAGCGCTGAAGTTGATGATCTTGTTGAGCGATTTATTAATGACTGGCAGGCCTCCAAGAACGGCTCCGACATGACAGAATGGCATCAGGACCGCTGAAGGCATTCTGGTGGTTAGCGCTCGCAGACCGCAATTCAGGATTTCCTGCCACCATTGATTTCTGCGATAGAGCCAGACCGAATATCGACCGCCCGGCCTGACCATTTTTGCGACGGCGTCAAACACCGACCGTGTGCCGGCGTCGTGATGCATGACGCCGATCGAGAACACAAAATCGAACGATGCCGGGGCAAACGGCAAGCGTTTCAGGTCGGCCTGCACGAAATGCACATTCGGGAGATGGCCGCACAGCTGTGCGGCTTTTTCAACGGCTCGTGTATGATCGGCACCAAACACCGTGGCTCCGGCCTCGCCGCAGACTTTTGCATACCGGCCTCCCCCGCAGCCCGCATCCAGGATTCTTTTCCCGTGGAGGTCACTGAGCGGGAAACCTGTCTTCGCTTCAAACGTGGCGCGGTCCTCGGCATCGTGAGCGACATCAAAACGGGTCCACTGATGGCCAAAACTTTCCAGATGTTCGTCGGTGACAAATCGCGGAATTCCATCAATGATTCTCCATGACCGCTCGGAATCCGCCGTGTGCAGTTTCACGCCGTCATCTGACAGTTGCAGCGAAGTCCCGCGTTCCGGATCTCGAAGCTCTGAGATGAATTTGACAGAAGTAACACGACGACTTTCGGACATGGAGTGCCTGTGAGACAAAAGCAGTGAGACCGCAAGGATTTTCAGAATCCGACATCAGCGTGGCTCCGACGCAGAATTCGATGAATCTGTGCCAATCGCAAACAGATGGTGTTCGCCTCGAATAAAGATCTGTCCGTTGGAAATCGCGGGTGAAGCGTAACTGTATTCTCCGAGTGGATTCCGATGAAGCACTTCCATTTGAACGCCTGGTTTTACGACGGCCGTGATTCCGTCGTCAGCAGGAAAATATGCCAGTCCGTTCGCAGCCACCAGCGACCCACTGTAGTGGTTGCCCAGTCGTTCCTGCCACAATCGATGGCCGTTAGCCGTGTCGAAGCAGTTGACTGTGCCTCGATCATCGGCCACGAGCAGCTTGTCTTCGATCAGGATCGGCGATGGTACATAGCACTTCGCTTCTTCGCTGTGCCACGCAATGTGCGTTTGAGTGACATCCCCTGAACCATCCGGGCGAATCGCCATTACATGATGTGTCGGAAAGCCGGCGGTCATGTAAAACATCTTTCCGTCATAGACCATTGATGATACGAACTGTTCCGTCGGCCCTTCAATCAGCCAGTTCGTGGATCCTGTCAATGGGTCCAGACTGACGATTCGTTTGCTGCCGGTCATCACCATCTGGTCTTTGCCATCGATCGTGCGAATCAGCGGCGTGCAGTAACTGCGAGTCTTGTGTTCTCGTGGTACTTTCCAGACCAGTTTTCCCGTTTCACGGTTCAGAGCAGCGACGTAAGAATCACCATCATGGTCTCCGTTGACAATCAGGAGATGCCTGTAGATCACAGGTGAACTGCAGAAGCCATGCACGCTGGTGAATCCGCCGGGTTCTGCAGACCAGAGTTTCTGTCCATTCATGTCGTACGCCGCAACCAGCAGAGTTCCTGGAGTGACTGGGCGTGGCGTTCCGACGTTCGGTGCGGGAATTTCGTGGCCGTCTGCCACCAGAAACGTGACATACACAGTTTTTCCGTCAGTGGCCGGAGTTCCTGACGCGAAGCTGTTGAGCTCATGTTTTGTTTCCAGCGGGGAAACGGCGACCGACGCCTTCCAGCGAAGGCTGCCGTCGTTGCGATTCAAGCACAGCAGCATTCGTTCATGGCTGTCTTCAAGGCACGTCGTCAGAAAAATGCTTTTCCCCCGGACAATCGGAGAGGAATGACCTTTCCCCGGGATCTCCGTTTTCCACGCGATGCCTTCCCCCGTTTCACCGTTCCATTCCACCGGGATCTGAACCTCAGTCGAAGTGCCATCTCCACGAGGCCCACGCCAGCACGGCCAGTCTTCCGCGAGAACACTGGCACACAGCGGCAAACAAATCAGAAAAGTCAGATTTCGGATCATCGTTCAACCTTCAGCGTTGGACGCGAAGAATCCCGCAAACGGTGCGATTGGCGGGTTACTCGTAGTTCACCTCAAATTTCAAATTTCAAATTTGAAATCAAGTCCTATGTCAGTTTCCGCTCGCGAATCCAGTCCGTATGGAATTTTTCACCGCGAGGTTTATCGGTGCGTTCGTACGTGTGAGCCCCGAAGTAGTCGCGTTGCGCCTGCAACAGATTTGCCGGCAGACGGCCTCGACGGTAACCGTCATAATACGTCAGGGCGGCGCTAAAGCCAGGAACGGGCAGACCAAGTTGAATCGCCGTCGCGACGACTCGACGCCATGCTGGCTGAGCCTTGCTGATGGCGGCTTTGAAGAAATCATCCAGCAGCAGATTTTCCAGTGTCGGATTCTTGTCGAAGGCTTTCTTGATGTCTTCGAGGAAGCGTGACCGAATGATACAGCCACCGCGCCACAGCAACGCGATTGGACCGTTGTTGAGTTTCCATCCGAACTCCTTCGCAGCGGCATCCAGTTGGACATACCCCTGAGCGTAACTGCACAGTTTGGATGCGTACAGAGCCTGCTTTACGTCATCAATGAACTGCGTGCGGTCGCCTTCAAATTTGGCATCCGGACCGGAAAGAACAGGTTCGGCTCGCACCCGCGCGTCTTTTTGAGCCGACAGGCAGCGGGCAAACACGGCTTCAGTGATCAGTGTCGTCGGCACACCCAGATCCAGGGCATGTTGGCTCATCCATTTGCCGGTGCCCTTCTGACCGGCGGTGTCCAGAATCAGATCGACAAGATCCTTGCCGGTTTCTTTGTCCTTGACGGTGAAGATATCACGCGTGATCTCGATCAGGTAACTTTCGAGTTCGCTGTTGTTCCATTCCTTAAATACCTCGTACAGCTCGGCGTTCGTCAGCCCCACACCGTACTTCAGAATATAGTAGGCTTCGCAGATCAGCTGCATGTCGCCGTATTCGATGCCGTTATGCACCATTTTGACGTAGTGGCCTGCACCAGCTTCGCCGACCCAGTCGCAGCAGGGAATATCGTTATTCGGTCCCACTTTTGCGCTGATCTTCTGGAAGACGTCTTTCACGAATGGCCATGCTTCGGGATGGCCCCCCGGCATGATACTCGGCCCTTTCAACGCCCCTTCTTCACCGCCGGAAACGCCGGTTCCAATGAAGCGAAAACCTTCTTCAGCGAGCTGCTTGTGACGGCGGTTCGTGTCCACATAGTCAGCGTTTCCGCCGTCAATGATGATGTCGCCTTTGGACAACAGCGGCTTGAGCTGATCGATCACGGCATCGACGGGAGCCCCTGCCTTGACCATGATCATGACTCGACGCGGTGCCTGCAGGCTGTTGACAAAATCTGCCAGCGTGTCATAGCCCTGGATGCGATCCGCTGTTCCCGTTTCCACAACTCCCGGTGGCCGACTGCCAAGGCCACTCACAAATTCATGAGTCGTCTCCGTCGTGCGGTTGTAGACGCCGACCGAAAACCCCTTGTTGGCCATGTTCATGACCAGGTTCTGCCCCATAACCGCCAGGCCGATCAGGCCGATATCGTGCTTTGACATTTTTTGTTTCCAGGTTTAACAGGAAGTAATTGACGTTGTTTATTCAAAGATTTCTGTAACTGCGATTTTGAGTCCCGGCAGAGCGTCTTCACCAACCAAGAATGAACCGCTTGCATACATTTCCGGAACGTGACCATTTCTGTGAACAACCACGGTCCTGAAATGCGGATCAACCACCCAAACCAGCTCAACGCCGGATTTGAGGTACAAATCGACCTTCTGCTGAATCCCGGAAGTCTTATCACTCGGTGAAAGAATCTCAACAGCCAGCAATGGAGTGCCGACGATGAATGGGAAATCTGAGGAAATACCTGCAACAACACTCTGCGGGAAGATCGCCACATCAATTCCGACAGAAACGGTCTGTCCGGTCAACTCACATCCCACCTCACCCGAATGAACCTGACAGAACATTCCGGATGATCTGCGCCATGCGTTAAGGAGATATGCAAGCGTGGCCTCAGTGAGCGAATGTTGATGGTTTCGCTTCGTCATGTCGTCGCCCTGGTCTGCTTCATCGTAGACAATGCCATTAAGAAGAATAAGGCTGGACTCTTCAGGCAGGTTTAATGCTCGAAATTCCTCCAGACTCATTCGCGTACCGGTTTTTGGCAACGGCTGTATTTCGGTTACCGACATCGCAACACCTCTTTCAATATCCGCAGTCGCAAATAGAAGCCCGGCATCTTGAAAATGCGTGGCTTCTGCTCAATCTATCATCGCTGCACACGAGCCGAACCGCCAGCGGCCACGCCTTCGACTTCCTTAATCGTCGCCATCGTTGTGTCGCCGGGATAGGTCGTGAGCAGCGCACCATGAGCCCAGCCCAGGTTCAGGGATGTTTGCGGATCCTTGCCGTTGAGCAGTCCGTAGAACAGACCAGAGGCAAAACCGTCGCCGCCGCCAATGCGGTCGATAACATCCAGTTCCATCGTTTTGGCCTGATACGTCTTGCCGTCGAGCCACAGCACCGCACTCCACGAGTGACGATTCGTGGAATGCACTTCCCGCAGCGTCGTGGCGACGGCCTTGACGTTCGGAAGCTTCTTCGTGACTTCTTCCATCATGCCGAAGAACGCCGACGGATCCAGCTTGGAAGAATGTTCCACGTCCTGTCCCTTCAGACCGAGTCCCTTCTGCAGGTCTTCTTCGTTCCCGACCAATACGTCAACATGCTCAACGATCCTGTTCAGCGTCTCCTGCGCCTTATCCAGCCCGCCGCTGATCTGCCAAAGCTTGGCACGATAATTCAGGTCAAAAGATGTGACGGCACCGGCGGCCTTAGCGGCCTTCATGCCTTCAATGATGACTTCCGGGGTGGTTGGCGACAGAGCCGCGAAGATTCCCCCGCTGTGAAACCAGCGCACGCCGCCTGCGAAGATTTCATTCCAGTTGAAGTCTCCGGCCTTCAACATGCCGGCTGCTTCGTTGCTCCGGTTGTAGAACACGACCGGACCACGCACACCATGTCCCTGATCGCTGTATACCGTCGCCATGTTCGGACCACGCACGCCATCGTGAGCGAACTTCTTGTAAAAAGGTTTCACACCCATCGCTCGCACACGTTCGGCGATAAGGTCACCCAGTGGATAATCCACCATCGCCGTCGCGATACCGGTCTTCAGTTGAAAACAATCCGCCAGATTCGCTGCACAGTTGAATTCTCCACCGCTGACGTGAATCGCGAAGTGGTTCGCTTTACGGAATGGTATGATCCCTGGATCCAGGCGATTGACGAGGGCTCCCAGAGATACAAAATCCAGAGCACCGGACTTAGGGACGTTCAACATTAACTTCTTCCTTTGTGGTTCGATTCTAAAAATGTCTCAACCTGGCGATTCAATTCGTTTAACGGCAGGCCGCAGGCGTCGCCGAATGCCGTCCTCGTTCCGGGGCTCCAGCCCTGGAACGCACTGCCTGGAGGCTCTTGCCTCTCCAGGAATTCCGCAAGCCAATGAAGACTTACGAATTCCGCTCTGTGGCAGTCCCGTATCCTAGGGATTCCTTCGTTTGATTTCAAAACCACCTTTCGCCGTTAAGATGCCATTCCCATTCGAGCCAACAGAAACAACTCCAGAGCGATCCCATGCGATTCTCACTGTTATTCTCCATCGTGACAATCATCCCTGGCGGCGCAGTCGCACAAGAACCGAAATTACCACCGGCCCCGGTACCTGCTGTCAATCCGCTGATTTCCCGGATCGCCTTTGGCTCCTGCTCGAATCAGGATGATCCGATGCCAATTCTACGCACGGTCCTGGAATGGGAGCCGGATTTGTTCGTCTACCTCGGGGACAACATCTACGGCGATACGCGGGACATGCAACTGCTGGAAGCGAAATACGCAAAGCTCGGAGCAAAGAAGGATTTTCAGGCATTGCGAGCTGCCACACCCACAATTGCCACATGGGATGACCACGACTTTGGCGACAATGATGCCGGCAAAGAATTTCCCTTCAAAGCGGAGTCCAAAGAGATCTTCCTGAAGTTCTGGAACGAACCCACTCTCAGCCCGCGCCGCGCCCACGACGGCATCTACACCAGCTATCGGTTTGAAGACGCCAAGCTCCGCAAAACACTGCAGATCATTCTGCTGGATACACGCTCATTCCGTGATCAGCCGTTGCGAAATCCATTCCCGTCATGGAAGAACGATTATCTGCCCGACACGAATCCGGACAAAACAGTTCTTGGGGCGGTCCAATGGGAATGGTTGAAGGAACGACTGCAGGAACCCGCTGACCTGCGTGTGATCGGGAGCAGCATTCAGTTCGGTCATGAGTACAACGGCTGGGAATCATGGACAAATTTTCCGATGGAACTGATGAAGATGGTCAACCTGATCGCTGAGACCAAAGCTCACGGAGTCGTTTTCATTTCCGGCGACGTACACTGGGGTGAGTTGTCGATTCTGAAAACTCCCAACTGCTATCCCCTGCATGATCTCACCGCGAGCGGCCTGAATCGCGACTGGAGCAACGTCGAACCCAACCAAAACCGCCACGGGGAATCCTGTATGGATTTCCATTTCGGTATGCTCGACATCGATTGGTCCGGCAATCCGTCCGTTCAGCTCCGCATCCACGACATGACCGGCCGCGGCCGCGTTCGAAAAACCGTACGGCTGAGTGAGCTGCAGTTTTGATTTCATGATCAGCAAACTCAGCGACAAATGAGTCACAAGAAGACAATTATGAAACGCATGCTCATTATCGGCGGATTGATTCTCACGGTCATTGCGATGATCGTTGGTTCGATTTACTGGTGGTGGTTCGAAGCCCCGCACCAATTGACAGCGAATGTTGTGTATGGTCAACGCGGTGGCAAACCGCTGTTGCTGGATATCTTCACGCCGCCGGAACAGAACGGAGCTGGCGTGATCCTGATGGTCAGCGGTGGCTGGAAATCCGGACCGGGCTCAGTGCGGCCGTTTCTGTTCGCGCCCTTTCTGCGTCGCGGCTACACCGTCTTTGCTGTACGACACATTTCGCAGCCGGAATGTCTGATCGGCGACATCGTGACGGATATGCATCGGTCCGTGCGGTTCATCCGTCATCATGCGAAAGACTACGGCGTCGATGGATATCGCCTTGGTGTCATTGGAGGCAGCTCGGGCGGTCATCTGTCTTTGATGCTGGGAACTGGCGGTGGCTCGGGGCTTTTGAATGTCACTGACGAAGTTGATCGTGAATCCAGTGCCGTGCAGTGTGTTGCCTGTTTCTATCCGCCCACCGACTTGCTGAACCTCGGCAAATCTACGGAAAACCCCGGCGACGGAGGACCACCGAAGAGTTTCCGCAAAGGCTTCGGCCCGAAAGCAGAATCCATGGATACCTGGAAGATCCTCGGTCGAGACCTATCGCCGATCTACCACATCACTCCCGACATGCCGCCGACGTTTATTGTTCACGGTGAAGCCGACACGCTGGTCACAGTCGATCAGTCGCAACGATTCGCTGAAAAGGCCATCGCGGACGGGCTCAATGTGCGACTCGAAACCCGCCCCGGCAAAGAACACGGCTGGCCAACGATGATTCTGGATATACCACGCTTTGCAGACTGGTTTGATGAACACATGCCGGCGAAGTAATGAGTCCGCTCGCCGACATCTCGTTTCTCGCCACACAAAACAGGCTGTGCCAATCGATAAATACTTCTCTGCCTCTTCGCGGCTTCACACTCCTTCCAGCGCCTGCTTCAGATCCGCAATCAGATCGTCCACATGTTCCAGGCCGACGGAGACACGCACGGTTTTATCCGTGATCCCGGCGCGGGCGCGGGCTTCGGCAGTCATCGAGGCGTGGCTCATGGTCACCGGGAACGAGATCAGCGATTCGATTCCTCCCAGCGACACACACACGTCAAACAGCTTTGTCTTCATGCAGACGCGCTCTGCGATTGAGCGGCCAGCCTTCGTATCAAAGGAAAGCATCGCACCAAAACCGCGCTGCTGCGTTTTCGCCAAAGCGTGCTGCGGATGTGATTCCAGTCCCGGATAATAAACCTTTTCGATCAGCGGATGGCCGTCCAGAAAGCGCGCGATCTTCATCGCGTTTGCCTGCTGCACTTCCATGCGGCATCCCAGCGTTTTGATACCGCGCAGCACAAGCCATGCGTCGAAGGGCGAACACGCCAACCCCAGCGCGTTGCAGATCCAGGCAATGCGATCGGCATGTTCCTTTGATTTTGAAACCACGCATCCGCCAACGACGTCAGAATGGCCGTTGATGTATTTCGTCGTTGAGTGCATCACGATGTCGATGCCGAATTCGAACGGACGCTGCAGGTACGGAGACATAAACGTGTTGTCGCAGAGCGTAATGGCGTTGTGTTGTTTTGCGAGCGATGCGACGAACGCCAGATCAATCACTTTCAACAACGGGTTGCTGGGCGTTTCAATCCAGACTCCTTTGGTCGCCGGAGTGAACGCCGCCGCCAGTTGCTTGTGGTCGGTCATGTCAACAAAGGTAAACGACAGTCCTTTTTCTGCCAGAAACTTATCGAACAGTCGAAACGATCCGCCGTACAGATCTGTCGGAGCCACAATGTGGTCGCCCGGCGAAAACAAGGCCATCGCGCAGTGCGTGGCGGACATGCCGGTCGAAGTCGCCACACATCCGACGCCGCCTTCGAGCGCCATGATGTTTTCTTCCAGCGCCGCGCGGGTCGGATTTCCGGATCGCGTGTAGTCGTACCCGGAAGTGCTTTCCAAGCTGTTCCAGTAGAACGTTGAAGTCGGATAAATCGGCGTCGTCACGCTGTTGTATTGCTGATCTTTGTGGACTCCGCCGTGAATACACTTTGTTTCAAATTCCATGAGCCTGTTTTTCTGTGTTACGAAGATTGAGCTACATTATTGCCGAAACTGTCCCGAATCGCTTTCCCCGCGAAGCAGGCCGGCAGACGATTCAAAGAAACGGCGGCGGCGATCCGGAACCTGCCCCGTCTGGGTTGATTGTTCTTCAAGGTCATTCAGGTTTGCCTGGCAGACGCGGCACCCGACTGTCTTCAGATGGAACTCCACGTAGGCTGCGGCGTCCGGAGACAATGTCCCCAACAGGTAGCCGCCCAGCTCTGTTCGCACCGGGCAACTCAGTCGCGCCCGTTGCCAGATTTCACCAATTGTGTTTCCCCCCTGATCCCTGTGGCGAATGAGAACGGCCACGCGCGCCCGCAGCGCGCTGTCCTGGCGAAGCTGGTTTTCGAAAGCAGCCATTCGCTCCGCAGGCAGCAATTCGTCAAGCCAGGCCGTCAGTTCGCGATCAGTCCACTGCATGAAAATATCCGTCGTCAAGAGTAAGGGTCTGCGCAGGCTATCCGGATCAGGATGGGATTTCCGCACACTTACAGTCAATTTCACAGTCTTGCCGATCCGAAGAACGTGAGAATTCCATCGAACCAGCCGCCTTGTCTGGATAGGATACGTCAGCTAGATTCGCAAATTCCAGTCGCAATGCTGTGGCATTTGTGATCTCACTGTTCCAGGTGCCGGATCCGTTCCTGCGAAAGACAACCTGATTGTGTTGTATCGCCCCTTCCACAATTCTGATCCCCCAAAGCTGCATCAACTGTGGCATCTCTGCGCTTTGGGACCAAACGCCGCCGAAGGCTTTTCGTGCGACGTCTTCGAGTTATTTGCCTGTTCTCAGCCGTACTGGGATCCAAAAGGCCTGATCCTGGCGCAGGATGAAGGAACCGGGCGGATCGCTGGATTTGTGCATGCCGGGTTTGCTCCAAACGCAGACCAAAGTGCATTGAATTACAGCACAGGGACCATTTGTGGACTGATGGTGCATCCGGATTTTCGCCGGCAAGGCATCGGAAAACAATTGGTCCGCAAAGCAGAAGACTACCTGCGATCGAAAGGTGCAAAATCCGTCGTCGCAGGCGGTGGCCTTGAGCAGAACGCATTTTACGCTGGCATTTACGGTGGGCTTGATCCATCTGGATTCTGCACCTCGGCAGCCGCCTGGCCGCAATTCTTTCAGTCGTGCGGATATGACGCATTCGACGAAGTCCTGATCCTGCGACGCGACCTGATTCGCAGTAAAGATCCGGTAAATGCCAAACTGTTGCGCCATCGTCGCCACTTGAATCTGGTCATTACCGACCGTCCAACCAATGAATCGTGGTGGTGGTTCGTGCGGTACGGGCATCTGGATTCGCTCAGGTTTGAACTGCACGAAAAAGGAACAGGAAACGTCGTAGCCTCCGGCCAGATTATTGGATTGGATCTGTTCATCCCCAAATGGGGCGTGCGGAGCGTCGGGATCCGCGAAATCTTTGTGCCGGAGTCTCAGCGTCGCCACGGATACGCTCAGGCCTTGCTGCTGGAAATCTGCCGGCGGCTTAAAGGTGAATCCGTCGAATTGGTTGAAGCGCATGTTTTGCCGAGCGACCAGCCAGTGTTGGATCTGTTCAATTCTGCAAAATTTGAGGTGGTTGGCAAGCTCCTGACGTTTCGCCGGTGGCTGTAATTGCTGATCCCCAGCCGGACGACACAGCTTCCATGGTCGTGAAAATGTAAATCGGGAGAAATCAGTACAGACTGAGGTCCCGGAACGCATGGTGTTGGTGTATCGTTCGTCGCTCCCGTAATACAGCGTTATTCACCCGCATGATCTGTTTCAGTCTGGCACTCCTGAGCAATGTTGCCACGAAAGGAAAAATCTCGATGGTTTTCGTTTCTCTTGTATCGATGTCGGTTCTGTCGTGATGTGTTGTTGAAGATCCCGCTTCGAGGATACTGGTGGTTGCTGTGGCTCTGCGGATTTCGACAATTCTATTGCCCGCATTGCTTTCAGATCAGCGTCCGGTCATGCGGTTGGTATCGACTGCTGTTGGTGCCACTTCGCTGTGTCCTGCATGCCATCAGGAAGCTCCGGGGATTGAGGCCACGATTCCGGAAGCATCGCAAGCTGTGATAACCACGATGAACCAAATCCTCTTAAGATGCCGATCGCATTTGGTTTCCCCTGTGCCACGTCAGGCCATTGAAGCTGACGCAATCCTGAAAGTGCCGGTCGTTCAGTGTCGCCTCCATTGAAACTCACTCCGTTTGAAGAGTACATGCTCTGCGATGATCGTCCCGATTATCCGATGACAGGATTCTTTCGGCTGCGATTCTCCGGGAAACTGAATTTTCAGGCGATGGATGCTGCAATTCAGGCGACGATGGCACGACATCCACTCCTGCGGTCCAGGGTTTGTCGGGATGCGAAGCATGGGCATTACTGGGCCACCGATGAAACAATTTCAATTCCACTTGAACGATGGTCTGTGGATTCACAGAACGAATATCCGATTGCTGCGTTCATAGATCTTACACGAACAGCGGGAACACGGATCTGGCTGGTGGATAATGAAAGCGGAAGCGATCTGGTGGTGCAGATGCACCACGCCTGCACTGATGCGCTAGGCATGTGCCAGTTTATTGATGACCTGCTGATCCTGTATGCCGGAAAGGTCGGCGAACTGAGCAAAGACGCTGATCTGCGCCCGCTGGATCATCAGCGACTGTCGCTTCGCAATCACTTTGGACTGACGTGGGGGAAATTGTTGCGGATGCTTCCCCGACAGATTTTGGGACTGCACATCATCGGTAAGCACTTCGTACGAAAGGCAGCTCCCCTGAGACTTCTTTCAGTTGAAGAGCCGCTTCAGCAGACCGCAGCATTCCCTTCGCCGTATACATTTTATTTTGACAGGCAGGTCACAACGTGCATCCTGTCCGAAGCAAAACGCCGAAAGGTGACGGTTAACGATCTGCTCGCTCGGGACCTGTTTCTGGCACTTCATGAGTGGCGCAGGCAGAATGGCATAGAATCAGAAGACGAATGGCTGCGATTCTTTGTGCCAATCAATCAACGGACAACGGAAGACGAAACGATCTCAGCCGCAAACATCATGAGTGCCGTTTTCCTTGAGCGAAATC
>JAYSPO010000102.1:0-1449 GCA_043722015.1 Candidatus Kuenenia sp.
TGGTTTAACAGTGAGATGATTGCCGTCCTGGGTGTCGCGACGGCCTTGGCAATCCTGGTAGCCACACGGTCCTTCGGTGCGGCCGAATTGACCTTGCTCACGAACCGAGTACGCCGCTTCGCAGGTTCCCTGTTTCACAAACCGGAAGGAACAAGGCCGGTGCTGCATGATGAGCAGGTTCAGTTGCATGGGAACCATGAATGGCAACAACTTTGGCAGACACTGACTGAGTTTGCCGAACGCTTTGAAATGGATGCGGTTGAACTGTTGGTAAACATCCCCAGTGTTGGTGAAGAATATCATGCGAGCTGGAGATCGACGTCCAAAGTGGAACAGCACGATGCCTGGCGATCAGAAATCCCACTGATCATTGATGGCCAGCGGGTTGGTCACATCAAGGTTCTGGGTGTGTGTGGCAACGGTTCGATTTGTGAATGGATGAGTGATCTGATCGGTGGATTGAGACCGTTTGAGACTCAGTTGATTGAACTCATTGGTGAAGTCCACGAAAAGTATGCTCCCCGGAAGTCACCCTCGTTGTCTGAATCGGGATCGCTGCAACTGCCGCAGCAGGCGACGGCCTGAGCCGTTTTTTCGGCGGATTGAAATATGCGGTTCGGTGATCGATCGAAGTCTCAGGCACGTCCATTTTCTGTCAGCGGCGCAGATATATCCGGTGCTGAATCGTCGCATGGCCTGGCATTGGCCCTCGAATGGAGTTCGCTCCTTGTTGCCACCGTGACAGTCTGCATTCTGCCCTGGCTGCTCGGTGGTGCCATTCCGAAAGCGAGGCTGGTGCTCCAGGTGGGAACAATTGCTGCTGCGGTATTGACAATGCTGGCGCGAATCGTGTCTCGTCGTTCGTTCGACATACCGCCAGTCGGATCATGGCTGTTGCTGGGATTGGCGGCGATCGGAATTGTGCAGCTTCAGCCATGGATGCCGTCAGCAATTTCACTCATGAACCACGCCGTTCATCCAGAGTTTCGAGAGCACCTGCCGCATTCGATTTCAGGATCTGCGACCAGTACGATTGTGACACGAATTCCCGCAGATTCACGTTCCGCTGCTCCTGCCATGACGCGCCGCCATGTCGCTCAATGGATCGCTGTCGCCATCCTGTTGTGCGTGGTCGCAGATTCGCTGCGTCAGCCAGATCAGTTAATGTGGATGCTCGGGCTGATGTGTACTAACGCTGGCCTGCTGACGATTCTCTCACTGCAGCAGTTGTTCGACACAGGAAGTCGCGGGCTGAGCGAACAATGGATCATCAGCAAGACACTGCCATTCGGAAGTTTTGTTAATCCGAATAATGCGTCCGGATGGTTGCTGGTGCATTTGGCAATGGCGATCGGTCTGGTCGTGATTGTCTGGGGAAAGAATCCCGCGATTGGCTGGTCGCGATCTTTCCAGCGCCCCACATGGAAAGACCAGGTCCTTGAAGCAGCT
>JAYSPO010000103.1:0-1363 GCA_043722015.1 Candidatus Kuenenia sp.
TGACCAGGAGCTTCAGTTTCTGACTTTGGTGCCACAGCAATCCCGGGAAGACCGGCTTCGCGTACTGCGGGAAGAAAGTGAGAGTCGCAGAAAACGAATCAATGAACTCACCCCAGAGGCTCGACTGCACGTTCCGTCTCAGGGCATCAGCGGTACACAGCTCAAAGCGCTTCGCGAAATGCCAACGGGTGTTCGGTTTGTGATCAGCCTGATGCTTCCGCTAATAATGCCTGTGGCATTCACGTTCTTTTGCACGTCAAGACTTTTCGCGGGATTCACAGCACGTGGATTTCCACTTCCATCCGGTATGCCGTTCACATCGCACAACTGGAAGAAAATCACGGAAACGCTCCACACCTGCGACAGCGGAAAGTTCCGCCACGACATTTTTTGGGGAGTTAACACAGCGGACAACGGCCCGGTCATTGTTCCCAGCAAAGTGCTGCGGGAGCATGTCCATTTTCTGGGCGACAGTGGTTCAGGGAAAACGTCTCTTGGAATCAGTCCGCTGCTCGCTCAACTCATGCAGTTCGGCGACGCATCCGTCATCGTGATTGACCTCAAAGCTGATGATCAGACACTGTTCGAAGTCATGCGAGAAGGGGCTCGGATTAACAGCCGTCAGCCCGAAAATACTCAGCTTGATCCCGCAGACTGGTCATATCCGTTTCGGTATTTCACGCCCGTTGATGGCCGTTCGTCCCACGGATTTAATCCATTTTCCCAGCGTGCGTTCAAAAATCTGTCGGCCCTGCAGAAGACCGACCTGCTGACCACCGCTCTCGGTTTGCAGTACGGGACAGATTATGGAAGAAAGTATTTTGGCGACGCCAATTTCAGTCTCCTGCAAGCCGCCCTCAAGCGTTCGCATCGAGTTCCCTCATTCGCTGGTCTGCAGCATTTACTCAATGACAAAGCGGCGCTTAAGATTTCAAAGAAGACAATTGACGATGGCTCCAATGTGGTCACTTCCGTCGAACGGCTGGCGACGATTGAACCACTCAATCGTTTTTCCGACAGTGGCGATCCTTCCAATCATCCTGCAGGCCTGATTGACCTGGCGGATTTGTTTGAAAAGCCGCAAGCGGCGTTTTTTGCTTTGCCAGCGGGCACTGGAAGCCTGATGAGCGCCGAAATGGCGCGTCTTGTCTTGTTTGGTTTGATGAACGCCGCACAACGAGCACCCAAGCCTCGCCGTCAGGTGTATGTCATCATGGATGAATTTCAACGCGCCGTTTCCGGCAATATCGAAGTGCTGCTTCAAATGGCCAGAAGTCACGACATTTCATTGATTCTGGCCAATCAGTGTCTCGACGACCTTCGTAGTCCGGGCGCCGACATTGCTTCGACCGTTATTAACAAC
>JAYSPO010000104.1:0-4391 GCA_043722015.1 Candidatus Kuenenia sp.
CACGAACGGAATGCCGACCATGCGGACGACCCCACTCAACTCTGAGGGTAAGTTTGGATTGTCTCTGGACGTCTGCCATACCGTCGGTGCTGGCGTGGCTGACTACCGTGGTCTGGTCAAGGGAATCGCGTAACGCAGCCGAGTGCTGCAGTTGAAACTGAGTGACTGTGGCAGGTGTTTGCGGGGAACCGTGACGCCTGCCACATCCTCTGAATTAAAACACATGATCGGGAGTTGCCAAGGTGGCTGAAGACGAAAACAACAAGACTCACGTCCTGATGCTGGACTGCATCATTTCAGAATTGGGCCGGTGCGAAGCTGGCACGATGTTGAGCGAATCGGACGTCGGATCAAGCACATGGATCTGGCTGCAGAATCAGGGGTTCCTGAAGTCTGTTGAAGCTATTGAGCAGGAAGCCGATTTCGAACCAGCGACACCTGAAACGACAGAAGCGCCGATTGTTCAGGTTGAAGCTACTGAGCAGGAAGCGGATTCGGAACCAGCGACACCTGAAGCGCCGGTTGTTCAAAAAGCCCGAAGCGGCAAGAAGACAGTTCCGGCAGCGGAATAAACACACACACGCATCGGCCAACGTGGCAGATGCGAATAACAAACACAAGACAAATTGAAGTTGTCAGATTGATTTAGGGAACAAGACAATGCCAGGACTTGAGAGAACCGACGACGTTGTGAATTTGACGGCAGCATCAGTGCTGAACAGCGGTCAATTGGTACTTGTGCCGGACGGTCGTGTGGGAATCGTTCAAAACGGAAAACCCGTCGCCATCGGCGATGTGGCCACTGTTAAGGTGAGAGGCATCGTCTCAATCACTGCAGCAGCGGCATTGACCACCGGGGCCGTCGTTGGCGTGCATATCGCCAATCAGACGTTGCTCGCGGCGGGAGCAGCCGGGACGACTAAAGCCGGGACGCTGCTTTACACGGTGGCGGATACCGCAACTGCTCAGGTGGACCTCAACGTGTTTCCTGTGGCTACACAGGTGATTGGAGCATCCACGGCAGCAGCCGGAACAACGACGGCAGATGCTGGTGTTCTGCCAGTAGGCATCGGAACCGTCTATCCGACGACAGCAGCAGACGACATAGTTGGCGTGCGAGTTCATGCCTCAGATCAGGTCACGGGGCGAACGCTGTTCATCGGCAACGGGGTCAGCAACAAGATCCTCAAGGTGTATCCAGTTACTGGCGGCACGATCAACGGTGCTGCAGCGAACGTTGCCTTCAGTTCGGCCAGCGGCAAGGGCGTCGTGATGGTCTGTCTCAACGCAACCGCAAACACCTGGTTTGCATTCTGATTGCAGGCTTCTGATTTCTGTGCTCTGGCTTTACTTTTGAATTTTTGCGTTGAACTTGATGGAGGTGTGAGATGGCTGAACTTGTGCGAATAGATGACGTTGTGAACCTGACGGCAGCAGGAGCACTGACCTGCGGACAGATGGTCCTTGTGCCCGATGGCAGAGTCGGCATCGTCCAGAACATGAATCCCGTGGCAACCGGGGAAGTGGCGACTGTCCGCATTCGCGGCATCATCAAAGCGCCTGCCGGAGCAAACGGCACGGCTGGTGCGACTGTGGCTGCACACATTGCCAACCAGACAATCATCGCAACTGGCGGTGCTGGAACGGACATCGGCAAGTTGCTGTACACGGTCTTGTCAGGCGCAGACGCCTACGTGGACATGAATCCATAATGAAAACAAGGTGCCGTGTTGCCACATTTACGGCGGCCCCCCACCGTTTTGTGCGGCACGGCACCTGCTTTTATCTATCAAACCTGAGACACGATCGGTGGTTTCATGTCGTTCAGTTTCCATGACTTTGCACAGCAGAATCAGACAGCGATGCATTTCGCTGGTTTTGGTGAAGCGTTGGTCATCGTCACATCTGCAGGGGAGACGATCAACACAACTGGAATCATCAGGATTACTGAGCAGGCAGAGAATTCCGATTCAGGAATTGGGGTCATCGTCAGAGCTGAGTTGGTGATTCCTTCCACGATTGATTATGGGGACGAGATCGGCATCCGGAGTACCTGGACGCTGACATTCAGGGGGCAGCGGTTTTCGATTGAATCACTGTCTCCACCTGTGGCAGGGTTCATCAAACTCAATGCCCTGAACTTGAGTCGAGAACTGACACACACACCATCGCTGAATTCACGATAGTTTCAAATGGTCCTTCACCTTCACATTGCGGCACCACTGGTAAAGCTGGCAGAGATGCTCAGCCAATCCGCAGCGGTGCAGACATTGCTGGTGGTGGGGTCAGCCGGGGCGGCGGCGGAAAAGATTCACTACGGGTACGGTGAAGACGAAGAATTTGAAACAGCCTACACGGATCAGCAGCCAAAACTATTGCCACGAATCCTGTGTGCGTTGTCTGACTTCCTATCGACGAAGACCACGACAAGTAGCTGGAGCACGACAGTTCAGATCGATGTCATGATTGAATGCCTGACGCTGTCAGCAGATGTGCAGAAATCGATGTCTGAACGATACATGGCGTTCCTGACATTGGTTCAAGGGGTGGTTGACGATCTCCGGGACATGGCGGCATTGGGCACGAAGCTGAACATCACGGACATGAACACTGTCGTTCCGCCACAGCAGGCAGATCCAAAGAAGACTCGAGCAATCGGTGAGGTTTGGTGGTGCGTCATTCGCGTTGAAGCGGGGGGCTGATCATGTTGGACATGTCGGCAATCATTGAAGACGAGAGCCTGTCAGAACGGGCTGTGAATCAGGTTATGAAGGTTGCCGGTTCGCTGGTGATGCAGGAACACAGGGGACGGTTGCCGGGTCACTTCGAGTTCAGTGCGTTCGCCAAGTACGGATACAAGAAACGATCGAGACGGTATCAGATCGGCAAAGCAAAGAAGTTCGGTACGACCGCTCCGATGGTTCGAACGGGGGCACTGAGAGCGGCCATTCTTCGGAACGCCAAAGTGACGGCGACGGCCAACAAGGCTGAACTGAAGTCAAAGGGCGAAAAGACTTCGCAGTTGATGAGTCAGTTTCGAACCGAATTGGAATCATTCACGCCTGAGGAAGAACGCAGCAACGCGGAGAGCTTCAGGGACAAGTTCATTGTGCTCGCATCAGATCCAAGTCTTCGAAGGAAGCGGCGGAAGAAAGTTTAAGGAGTCAAACACATGGCCAGTTCACCGTACGATGTCACGCTTGGTACGCCTGTCATCAAGCAAATTTCAAATCTGAACCACAAAACGGGCGGGGCAGTGATTCCAGGTTTTGCCGGTGGCAATGTTCGGGCGTCTGCCTTGTTTCAGGGCGAGTCCCCACATTCAACGTCGTTGAGTTCATCGGACCTTGCCACCATTCTGGCGCTGAACACATCCACGTTCATCTCGGCGGGACTGTGTATCTCAGGTTCGACAACAAGCGTACCGTTCCGGCTGCGGGCTGACTGCGCTCAATTCACAGCAGGGGCATCGCATCAAGCGTTGCAGAGTTCAAACACGCTTGCCATTCTTGACAGCATCAGCGGAAAGGCGAACGAGGCCGCAAAAGCAGACCTGACGCTTCGCTACAAATCGTCCGACGGATTCCTTTCGCCTTGTGCGTTTGTCAGTTCGGTGACGCTGGCGGATGCAACATTCCTGGGTGAATACCAATTGCACAGCGTCCTGGTAAACGGGACAGCGATTCCGGAACTTCAGGGCGTCGAGATCCAAACGGGACTGAAGGTGATTGAGCAGAAGGCTAGTGGCCCGTTCGCCACCGCGTTTTACATTAACGAGAACCTTCCATCCATCAGCATCACCAGTGAGAACGTGGCCTACGCGGCGGCGGTCTTAAATGCAGCAACATTGGGCACGGGAATTTCAATCCGATTTGCAAAGCGTGTTTCGGGCGGCATCATCGAAGACGTTGCCAGTCTGGTGCATATCATCATCAGCGGTGCTGTGGGGATGGGCCAGGCGGAATCGATCGGAGGAGACGCAAGAGGCATTGCATCAAACACGGTCCGGATTAACCCACTGTCGCTCACTGCGGCGGTTGGCGTGGCAATACCGTAATTCTTTTCTGTGAGCAGGTCGAGAGCACGTTTGCTCCTGGCCTGCTCTTTTCGTTTGGTAATGAGGGGCGTCATGCGATATCTGATTTACGTGCCGGGGCAGACGGACTGCACTGTCAAAGATTTGTTTTGCAAACTGGGGCTCAGTGAAATCGAGAACGGGATTGATGTGATTGCGTCGGAGGGCCCGGACGATCAGCGCGGAAAACTCTGTGGGTGGTTGTCATCGACGCAGAACCAGTTGATCTACAAGCCAGAGGCCCAAACGTGGATTCCATCGGCCAAGTCCGGTGACCGTGAATCTGGGGCGTATTGGGTCGGCATCTGGAACGATT
>JAYSPO010000105.1:0-1209 GCA_043722015.1 Candidatus Kuenenia sp.
ACACAACTCAAGGCGCTCCGCGAAATGCCGACGGGGATCCGGTTCGTCATCAGCCTGATGCTTCCGCTCATAATGCCTGTGGCATTCACGTTCTTTTGCACGTCAAGACTTTTCGCGGGATTCACGGCACGTGGATTCCCACTTCCATCGGGTATGCCGTTCACATCGGAGAACTGGAAGAAGATCACGGAAACACTCCACGCCTGCGACAACGGAAAGTTCCGCCACGATATTTTCTGGGGTGTTAACACGGCTGACAACGGCCCGGTCATTGTTCCCAGCAAAGTGCTGCGGGAGCATGTGCATTTTCTGGGTGACAGTGGTTCCGGGAAAACGTCTCTGGGAATCAGTCCGCTGCTCGCTCAACTCATGCAGTTCGGCGACGCATCCGTCATCGTGATTGACCTCAAAGCCGATGATCAGACACTGTTCGAAGTCATGCGCGAAGGGGCTCGGATTAACAGCCGTCAGCCCGAAAATACTCAGCTTGATTCCGCAGATTGGTCGTATCCGTTTCGGTATTTCACGCCCGTCGATGGCCGTTCGTCCCACGGATTTAATCCCTTTTCTCAGCGCGCGTTCAAAAATCTTTCGGCTCTGCAGAAGACAGACCTGCTGACCACCGCCCTCGGTTTACAGTATGGGACCGATTATGGACGAAAGTATTTTGGCGACTCCAATTTCAGTTTCCTGCAAGCCGCCCTCAAGCGTTCGCATCGAGTTCCCTCGTTCGCTGGTCTGCAGCATTTACTCAAGGACAAAGCGGCGCTTAAGATTTCAAAGAAGACGATTGACGATGGCTCCAATGTGGTCACTTCCGTCGAACGCTTGGCGACGATTGAACCACTCAATCGTTTTTCTGACGGCGGCGGTCCTTCCAATCATCCGGAAGGCCTGATTGACCTGGCGGATTTGTTTGAAAAGCCGCAAGCGGCATTTTTTGCATTGCCCGCTGGCACTGGAAGCCTGATGAGCGCTGAAATGGCGCGCCTTGTCCTGTTCGGTCTGATGAATGCCGCACAACGAGCTCCCAAGCCTCGGCGTCAGGTCTATGTCATCATGGATGAATTTCAACGGGCCGTTTCCGGCAATATCGAAGTTCTGCTTCAGATGGCCAGAAGTCACGACATTTCATTGATTCTGGCCAATCAGTGTCTCGACGACCTTCGTAGTCCGGGCGCCGACATTGCTTCGACCGTTATTAACAAC
>JAYSPO010000106.1:0-1273 GCA_043722015.1 Candidatus Kuenenia sp.
GAACCGCTATCTGCCTACGCTGACGGAATGGTTTAGCATTCGCACGCTGACCGAAAGCAAACACTGGTCAGCCCCGCAACAGGGAATGATGAATCGTGCGACAAGTGTCCACTTTCTACGATCAGGAATGACCGTAGCGTCTTTGATGGCAATTGTGTCCGTTGGGATTTTCGTTCGGGGGCAATTCCTTCTTCGGCAGGAAGCCACGCGCATCGAAGGCCTTGTGGGAACTCTTTTGCGTGCCGAACCAGCACAAATAGCTGGGGTCATCAAAGAACTCGACGGCAACCAGGTAGTCGCCGCTGGTTTTCTTTCGCCACAAGTCTCCGTGGATGCTAAAACAGTCGACGAAAAACGCTCGCAGTTGCATGCACGTCTTGCAATGGTCTCTCACAATAAGTCACTCGTCGAACCGCTGCTGGAAGAACTGCTCACCAACAAGGTTGCTTACATCGCTCCAATCCGTCAGCAACTGCGTCCGTACGCGGGGGAGCTGACAGAAAAGTTACGAGCCATTCTGCGGGACGAAAAGGCCGAGGCCTATCGTCGCTTAGTTGCGGCTGCGGCGCTGGCGGATTTCGTTCCCGAATCCGAGGCAGCGACGTGGACCGAACAGGACCTGGAGTTTGTGGCTGGTCAACTGGTCGTTGAGAATTCCGAATTCCAGCCGTTGCTGCGTGAAAATCTCAGACCGATTAGCAAAAGGCTGCTTCCGGATCTCGAAAAGGTCTTCGGCAACGCGAAGAGTACCGACGCTCAGCGTTTGAGTGCCGCTAATGCGTTCGCTGATTACGCCGCTCGCGATATCGCGAAGTTGTCCCACTTGCTAACGGTAGGGACTCCAGAACAATATGCAGTTCTATATCCGCTGGTCGCAGCCGCTTCTGCACCGGCGACCATAGACGATCTCAGCAAGATCGCCGCGACATTGCCACCGTCAGAACTGGGTTCGGTGGAACGCATTTCGTATGGCCAACGACGTGCCAACTCGGCGGTGACGCTGTTGCGTCTAGGTGAGCGAGAAAAAGTCTTACCAGTGTTTGACATGACTGATGACCCGGAGGCGCTCACACAATTCATTTTCCGTTGCCGCGACCGTGGCGTGCGTGTGGAAGAACTGCTGGACTGTCTGCGCATTGTGAGCGAATCGCCGATTGATCGTCATCCCCGCAACACGCGGTATGCACTCTTTTTGGCACTTGGTGAATACACGCTCAGCGAGATTCCCGAGTCCCGGCATGAGACGCTTCTGAAGCAGTTAACTGAGGCTTAC
>JAYSPO010000107.1:0-6171 GCA_043722015.1 Candidatus Kuenenia sp.
ACGGGGCTTGTGCGCTGCTGGAGCTGCAATGGATTCATGCGGGAAGATATTGCGGCTCGCTATCGCGACATGACCGCGACTCCGCAGCAGATTATTTACAGCACGATTCCACTGGCACAGCGGACGGACTATTTGCCAGCCCGGAATGACACGACGAAAGGCGAAGTTCCAAAGGCTTACGACGCTGAAGACTTTGAGTTATCTGATGGTTTTGCTGGCACAGGTGTTTCTTCCACACAAGCCGAATTCGAATTGAACGCAGCTCCAAAGGCGCAACCTGCGAAACCAGTCAGTGCTGCAACGCCCTCAGCAGTTCCAACAGCCGCAAAGACGCCTGCACCGGCGGATGGTCCGGATAGGCCACAGCATAAGACACCTGGCGGAAAACCGACGACGACAGAAAAGACTGACACTGCAAACGCGGCACCTGCTGAGACGTCTGCAAAGTCCGGGGCAAAATCAATAGCAAACGACGATGACTTGTTGTCGATCGCCATGCAGGAAGAACGCGAATTCAAGAAACGCCGCGGTGACAAGATCGCGGAACGCCATCGAAAGATGATGCTGATGCACTGCGCCTGCGGTGCATGGGTTCGAGTCAGCGAAGATCAGGCGGGAAAGGTTGTGCGATGCCGACAGTGCAAACAGCCGGTCAATGTGCCTCAGATTCGTCGTAAGGCGGAAAAGAAAGAGGACAAACCTGCTGTTGCAAAATTGACCGTCAAGTGGATCGAAAATGTACGATTCTTCCGCATTGCGCCGACGTCCATCGTGCTGAAGCCCGGTAGCGTCGCCGACAAGTTTGTGGAAGCGGATTTGGCAATTACAGATTCACAGATTGTCGTGATTGCGTTTACCGGGGCTGATAAGAAGAAACGTGGTCTCCTGGGAAAAGCTCCGAAGGTCGATCGCGCCGAGCAGAGAAAGCAGATTCGTGAACAAGTTGCGGCAGCGGGTGATTTTAATTCGTTGACCGACGTCGAAGTGCATTCGATCTCTGCAGAACACGTACGTGAAATTCGACTTGTTCAGCCAATTCTGAAGGCCCACGAATCCATGTTTGCGGGCGTTCCGGTGTTCGGCGACGGATGGATCGCCATTTTTCTGCCGATTGCTTCTGATGGTGGACTGCAGGCGTATTGTTCGCAAAGCCTGTCCACATTTCGAACGCTGCATGAAGTCTTAAAGACGAATTTCAAATTGGAACTACCTGCCATCGAAAATGGAGTTCCGGACGGCGACAGATCTGATAATCTGAATTGCTTTATCAATCAGAGTCGCGTGGAGTCGGTCCGCAGTTTGAGCTACTACCAGCAGGATTCAGCGTTTGAACTGGAGCTTTCGGGCTACCGCTGCAAATCGTGTACTGCGGTGATCAGCGAAGAAGGCCGCAACAAAAACAAGCTCGGCGGAGCGAACGGCAAAGGCATTGCCAAAGCCAAGTGCCCCAAGTGCAGCGGCAAGATGGGCGAAGAACTCCTGTACCGCATTAAGAAGTCACCAGTCGCTGATTCCGCTGGACAAAGCCCTGAAGCCTAGGCCGACCCACGGGCAACGGCGATTTCCGGTCGCGAACGGATGGGGCCTATGAGACGTAGAGGACCAATTCAGCGGCCCGTCGTATCGCGTTGAACGTGCATGGGGCTCGCAGTCAGCGAAAAGTCGCGGACTTTGTCGATAGTTTGAACCTCGATCGACCCTCTTGTGTCTCTGGAATCATGCGGAACAGTCTCAAGTCACAATTCCTGTGGCCGTCGTGTTCGCAATCGGAACTATTCCAGAACGTCAACGTCATGATCCAGTCATTTCCTCAATCTGCCCTCGCGGATATCAAAGCCGGCCAAACCACGACACGCTTCAGGAATCGGCGGTTTCGATCGCGCGGGAGTTTCATCCGGGCAACATCCACGGACGAAGACAGTCGCAGTCTCATCAACAGTCACCGTTGCAGGGCACCTCATTTTCTGACGAGTCGGCTCGGTCTGTCGTGGACTCAGATATTGGCGGATCTGCGATCGGTCGCCCGATCTGAAGCAGAGTATTGTCAGATGCTGCATGTGCTCGCGGAATTTGTGGAAACCAGCGTCACGGGCTCTTCAGATGAACCTCGACACGGGACCGGGCTATTAGTCGGACAACCGTTGACCGCCGGATGGCGGCGACGCTTGTACGTTTGCCCTGTCAGTGACAGACTGCTGCCCATCACGAATCCCTCGGTGTTGGAGTCCAGGCGTTAGCCTGGCTATTCCAGCCAAACGCGAGCTTTGCTGGCACCACAATGCACTCTGTCACACTGCGGCGGTCATTCTGGCAGCGGGTCAGACCGGCCCAAGTGAAAAAAACTGTTCAAAAACACTCTGATTTCAGTGTGGCAATGTGAAAAATGTGTGATGTCGTTGGCAAGCGCCCTGCGGTGTGCGTATGCTTCATTGGCGTGGCTGAGCCTTCTCGCTGATGGATCGGCAACTCTTTGTATTCTCTTTGGATAGGCTCGGAAACGGCAGGTGACTGCGATGTCCAGTTCTGTTCTGGAACGACCGACTTTGGTATTGAATCGCAACTGGCAACCAGTCGCAGTCTCAACCGTCGCTCGTGCCCTCATTAAAGTTTGGAACGAATCCGCTCGGATTGTCGATCCATCCAATTTTCAGATTTATGGCTGGGAAGACTGGGCCAGGCTTCGTCCGGCCGATGGTGATCCGGTTATCCGGACTCAGTGGCTGACACTGAAAGTCCCTGAAGTCATCACGCTCACGCGCTACGATCGACTTCCGGTCAAGATTGTGGCATTCAGTCGGCGGAATGTGTTTAAACGTGACGGCTTTATGTGCCAGTATTGCGGTTGCAAGCCGGGGAGTGAAGAACTGACGATCGACCATGTGATGCCTCGCTCACGCGGCGGACTTTCCAGTTGGACAAACTGCGTGCTGGCCTGCATCGATTGCAACACACGCAAGGCAAACCGTACGCCGGAACAGGCTCACATGCCACTTCGCGGAACACCCACGCGACCGCTGTGGAACCCGCTCTACGCACCGCACGGTGTACGAATCGAAAGCTGGTCCAAGTTTGTCAGTGAAGCGTACTGGAACGTGGAACTGGAAGAGGCCTGAGCGACCGCACCGAAGGAAGTGCGGCAGGCGCGGTGTATTCTGATTTCCCGAAACTTCAATTCTGGCCCGGCATCCGCAATGGTGCCGGGTCCCTTTCTTTTTACATCCGCAATTTTTGCGAACGACGGAATCTCCAACTTGCTCAACATAGGATCAATTGAACTTGACCTGCCCGTCGTGCAGGCGGCGATGAGCGGCTACAGCGACTGGCCGATGCGGGCGATTGCGCGGAAGCTGGGTGCACCGTATTCGATTTGTGAGGTGATGATTGATTCATTTGTCAGCTCCCTGAAAGATCGCGCAAGAACACGACATCATCTGCTGGTCACAGACAATGATCATCCCGTGGGTGCTCAATTGATGGGAGCAGAACCAGACGAGTTTCCGCAGGCTGCCAACAAACTGGTTGAGGCGGGTTTCGATGTGATCGATATCAATTTCGGATGCCCCGCAAAGAAGGCATCCGGACGATGCCGCGGAGGCTATCATCTGGGCCAACCGGACGTCGCAATCGAAATCGTAAGGCGGGTTCGCGATGCCGTGCCGACAGAAACGCCGGTCACGGTAAAGATGCGACGCGGTCTGGATGACACTCCACAAAGTCGTGACAATTTTTTTCGCATCATTGAAGCGGCATTCGAGCTGGGCGTGGCTGCCGTTACGGTGCATGCCCGCACGGTCGAACAAAAATATGTTGGGCCCAGCCGCTGGGCCTTTCTGAAGGAGGTTCGTCGGCTTTTCCCGAATCGCACGCTACTGGGCAGCGGCGACTTGTTTACGGCAGCGGACTGCGTACGGATGCTGAGGGAGACCTGCGTGGACGGCGTCACGGCAGCGCGAGGCTCAATTGGCAACCCGTGGATCTTCTCTCAAGCCGCGGCCCTGCTGCGCGGCGAACCAATGCCGCAACCACCGACCGTAGATGAACAGCGGGATGTGATCTGCGAACACTTTCGACTGGCGGAACAGATTCTTCCTCCGGATCAGGTGTCAAAACAACTTCGCAAGTTCTGCATTCATTACTCCGCCTGGCACCCTGCTGCGGACACCGTGCGAGCTGCATTTATCGCAGTCAGGAACGCCGCAGACTGGCACCAGGTCATTGCCTGCCATTATGCCATCGACCAACCCGGACAATATCCGGCCGATCCTGGAAACTCAGGACAGCCGCTGGAAGTTTCCTGTGCCGAACCTGCGTCATGAAATTCGGACCTTCGAGAGTGGACTTTTTCGTGGTATTCTTCGCCCGGAATCCTTACTTGTTCGGCGCGAGTGTGATCCTGAAGGGCATTACGCACAAGCATACTAGTTCGTTTGAATAAACAGCCCCCCGTAATGATCATCCAGTTCCCCGAATAAATGCGGGAAGTCGGTTCCTGCGAATATCGGGACTGTCACGGCAGCCAGGGACCTCGTGTCGATAAGGTTTATAATTTTTTTGCTGGATGAATCACTTGTTCAGATTCACCTCTGAGACTAATGTTTCGTCGATCTGTTCAACGGTGCTGATGAAGGTCAACGCCTCCTGGTAACAGGCATTGGAGGCGATCATCGGTTTGTGCATTCGTTTCCCACGATTCGAGATGATTGATTGGATGATCCGACGTTCAGATGCAGTCTTGATTTCCGTAAGACAAGACTGACACCGTGACTCGCTGCCCTCCTCGGCGTGCAAACGCTGTAAGTTCTCCCACCCCATTCATGCCGTCGAATGCACAACAGAATTCCTTGAGAGATCCGGCGTGCTGATCCCGATCAGAAAATCACAAGGAGCCAGAGTTCGATGAAGCCGAACGAAGGAATTCAGGACGACGACTTACGTCTGCTGACTGCGATCTGCGACAAGTTTGAGCAAGCGATGACAGCCGGGAAAACAGCATCCATCAGGACGATTCTTGACGAGACCCCGATCCGGTTGCGAGATGACCTGCTGGGAAAGCTGTTGTCGATTCAACTGAATCATGGCCAACGGGCCGGAAAGACCCCGGACGTTGACGAATGCCTGGCTGAATTTCCGGATCGGAAGGAAATCGTGCGGCGGGTATTTCGCAAAGCAAACGCTGCAGCAGACACGTTGGATGAAGTCGAGAGAGTACCGGTGTCAACTCCATCTGACGTGAATACCAACACCATTATTGGCAGCAGCGAGGAGCTTTTTGCGACCGACACGATTCTGAATGCGACTTCTCAAGGCACGGCGAGTGCCGAATTGATTCTCGACGCCATCTTTCCGGTCTACCCGGACGGCAAAGGATACATTGTTGAGCAGGAAATTGACCGTGGCGGAATGGGCGTTGTTTTGAAGGTACGCGATGAACATCTGCAACGAACTCTGGCGCTAAAAGTTATCCGTGGCCAGGAGAGAGGCGACAGTTCGCATGCCAGCGTCAATTCGGAAATGTCAGCACGTTTTGTCCGGGAAGCACAGATCACGGGCCGTCTGGATCATCCGGGTGTCGTTCCCATCCATGAGCTGGCGACGGACAAGGAAGGTCGCATGTACTTCACGATGAAGTATGTGCAGGGGCAAACCCTCAGCAAAGTCATTCCCGAGTTGCAGATCAAGGCGTCGCAGTGGAGTCTGAACAGAGTTCTGGAAGTCCTGATCCGCGTCTGTGAAACACTTTCATTTGCTCACTCAAAAGGTGTGATCCACCGTGATCTGAAGCCTGCTAACATCATGGTCGGAGAGTTTGGCGAAGCTTACGTAATGGACTGGGGGTTGGCGAAGATCATCGGAGAATCGGAGTCGCAAGCCCCGCAGTTGACGGTTCCGTCAAATGCGGCTCTGCCGCGAGCGCCGCAGCTTTCGTCACCAAAACACTCGACAGCGCGTTCACCATCTCATGCACCGACACAAACGCAATCACAAACCATGTATGGCGACGTTGTCGGTACGGCCTTTTACATGCCGCCCGAACAAGCCGCCGGACGAATCGATGAATTGGATCCTCGGTCGGATGTTTACTCACTTGGCGCTGTGTTGTATGAAATCCTCACCGGACAGTGTCCTTACAAGGGCGGAAAGCGTTCGGGGCGCGAAGTGGTCAAAGATGTC
>JAYSPO010000108.1:0-1683 GCA_043722015.1 Candidatus Kuenenia sp.
TTCAAGATGCAGAATGCCGACATTTTTCTGCTATCAATTTTTCTGCTTATTATTTTCCCGTCGCAAATCTTCCTGAGTTTCGACTTCAAACATGGGTTGAGGGCGAAGCCCGCGCTGGGATCTTGCTGGTCAAGGACCAGTGACGCTCGCATTGAGTTGACAATCACCCGACTATCAGCGGTCGCCCGATTGCGATGTTGAGACTGGTACACCTGTATGCAAAAGCAGGATAAAATTCAGATGATCGATTCAGGAACATCCAAACCTTACCGACCCCCGAGGTTGATGGCTGCCGTCGCCGTCGTGGTCACCTGCCTGATTGCGGCATTAATTTTGTTGTGCCGCACTTCTCAATTCAATGCGATTTTCGTTTTTGTAGCCGAAAACTGGCGACCTCTAAACTGAGGATACGTCTTCCGGGTTGAACGCGCCTCGTCACGCTGGTGTTGCGAAGAATCCTGGCTTGCGATGCCTGAGGAAAAAAAACGGTGTTTTCTGCCTTCATTGGAGGACACCGGAATTGCCCGATTGTGAACTATTTCCGATCATCGTTTTTTGAAACACCTCGTGGTGGAATTATCCCGTCGATGGTAACAACTGTTCGATTCTATTGATTGCGTCGCGCACATCGTCGTCTCGCTGATCCCCGCCCGTGCGTTCTACACAAACCCAGGTTTGGAGGTTTGCTTCGACAATCGTCGGCAGAAGCTCTGTCCAGTCCACGTTTCCGTCGCCGAACGGGACTTCGATGCCGCCCCCATCGACGTCCTTTTGAGCATCGCGAAGTCGCACGTAGCCTACGTGCTGATAGCAGTCGCGGAAGACTCGCACGGGAGAGCTGCCGGTCATGGCACAGGAGGCCGGATCGAACACGATGCCCACGGATCCGGCAGTCATGCGACTCAACAACTGCTGGATTCGAATCAGGTCAAAACTGGAAAACTGCAGCTGCAGCACGGCCCCGTAGCGGCTGCCGTAACTGGACAGATCATTCAGAATATCGCACAGCAACTGGAACTTCTGCGCGTCAGATGCGCCTGCCGACCGCAGTGCTGACGCGGCTGGTGCGAACGAAAATGGATTCCGTAGTGAATCGACGTCGTCATTTTTTGGCGCATCCGGCTTCGCGACCGGTGCTGCCGATTCCGGATCCGGAATCCGGCCGATACGAACGAGAAGTTCCGTGGTGCCCAATTTTCGCACGAGGGTCAGGGCCGACCGGATGCCATCCAGGCGTTGGTCCAGATGCTGCTCTTCGTAGATCGCATGTCGGGAGGAATACATCAAGCCCGCGACCTTGAGCTGATGCTCTGCGACGTAGTGTTTCAACTGTCGCAAAGCCGTATCGGAAAAATCTTCCGCGCGAACTTCCGTCCGCGCGTTGAGTCGCAGCCCCTGCACCTTGTTCTTTGCCGCCTGTTCGATGGCCTGCCGCAGTGGCTGACCAAAATCTTCCGTGGCCACTGCCAATCGAAGCGTCATTCGAAATCTGTCTCCCAAACAAGGGCGGAAAGCCCTTGACCCGATGTGCCCCGATACTCCCCAGCGGGAATTCTCGCCACGGAGTGACGAGCGACAAATATGATACTGGTCCGGTAATTTCGAATTGTCGAACTGCTGTCGAGACACCATGACATTCGCTTCGCTTGAATCTTATGGTCATGCGACGGACATGAATGTCCA
>JAYSPO010000109.1:0-5950 GCA_043722015.1 Candidatus Kuenenia sp.
CTTGACTCTCTGAGTCGAGGCAGGCAGCAGCGTCGCAGTCCATGCACTCGACTCAGAGAGTCAAGCTACTCACAGTGAAAAACTACTAATGCAGATCACGGTCCAGTTTGAAGCCCAACTGCGGCACCTTGCGGGAGTCGGCCAGGCGGTCATTGCAGTGCCCGAAGAGTGCAGCGTCACGAATGCGCTTCAGGCCGTCGCGACTCAATTCGGGCCGACACTCGCCGAACGGCTGTTCACGGCAGACGGGACCGCTCAGCGAAGTGTCCTGTTGTTTGTGAACGATCAGGCGATCTCGCACGCGATGGCCGCGAGACAAATGCTGAAGTCCGGCGATGTGCTGCTGCTGTATCCGCCGATTTCGGGTGGTTGAAAATTCTTTGGAGTGCGGCGACTTGTCGCCGCTTTCCTTTTCATTTGCTACTTCGGCAATCCTTCATTCAGCGGTTGCAGGTCATCCGGGAGAAAGAATCCGTCACGGCGGATGACTTCACCATCGAACGAGATTTCTCCGCCGCCGTAGTCGGCGCGCTGGATCAGGACAAGGTCCCAGTGGACTCGACTACGGTTGCCGTTGTCGGCTTCTTCATAGGCGTTGCCCGGCGTGAAGTGGAATGAGCCACCGATTTTTTCGTCGAACAGCGTGTCGAGCATCGGATGCAGAATGCGATTGTTTGTGCCGAACGACCATTCCCCGATGTACCGCGCACCTTCGTCGGAATCGAGCACCTGATTGAGTCGTTCCGGAGCATTGCGACACGTCGCGTTTATAATCTTGCCGTCCTTCAGTTCAAAACGGATACCATCAAAGACGGTGCCCTGATAGCGAGATGACGTGTTGAACTGAATCGTGCCGTTTACGCTGTCTTTGACCGGAGCGGTGAAGCATTCGCCGTCCGGGATGTTGGATTCGCCGGCACACGGGACCACCGGAATGTCTTTGATGGAAAACGTCAGGTCCGTACCGGGGGCAGTGATTCTTACCTGATCGGCGGCTTCCATGCGGGCTTTGAGCGGCTTCAAATCTTCGGCCATCTTTGCGTAGTCCGCAGTGCAGACGTCAAAAAAGAAATCTTCAAACTGCTCACAGCTTTTGCTGGCCGCCTGAGCCATCGAAGGTGTCGGATAACGCAGAACGACCCATCGGGTTTTGGGCACGCGAATCTGGATATGCACGGGCTGCCACCAGTGTTGCTGATAAAGATCCATGCGATCGCCGGCGACATCTGCGAACTCACTGGAATTCGCGGAACCTCGCACGCCGATGTACGCGTCCATCTCGGTCATCACGGCCGCTTCGAATTTGCCCGCCAGTTTCATGCTGTCTTCCGTCGCGCCACGGTACAGGCTTCTCAGGACAGCGTTGTGCTTGATGTTTACGATTGGAATCGCACCGACGCGACAGACTTCATCGACCAGTCGGCAGATCAGATTCGGTTCCGGCAGGTCGAACGCTTCGATCAAAACCTTCTGGCCGGACTTCAGGCGGCAACTGTGGTGAATGAGTACGTTCGCCAATTTGTCAATGCGAGGATCCTGCATGTTTAATCCGGACTTTCAGGAAGATTCAATTCAGGCCTTAAAGCTGCATTCGACTTGTTGTAGCCGGATTCGCCAGAATTCGGGACTCGTGGTAGCCGGATTCGTCAGAATTCGGGACATGGCGATCATGCCGCAACGCGCCAGAGTTCTCACGAACTTTGCTACAGATTTTCGAAAACTGCTTTTATCATGTCGTGGGGGTGTAACGCATTCTCGCGGAAATTTCATCCCATTCGATCGGACATTCCTGATTGAGCCTGTGATGCGGCGGCCGATTGGCAGGAAAGGTTGGACACGAATGGATACGGGTGCAGTCGCGAATGCGTTGTTAAAGATAGGTCCTTTCTGCCGGAAAGGACTTTCGCCGTAAGGCGAACCGCCACGGGCCGCACGTCCGCTCCACGTCGTCGCGTTGCCCTTCTTTCCATCTCGTCTGGTCGCCGGTCGCGGCGTGGCCGCGAAGTCCTGCTCGGCAAGCAGGACCTACCGAAATCGGCGACTGCACCCAATGGATACCCTGTGAGAACTCTCAACTGATTTCGCAAGGGAAGCATGGCTGGGTACACATGGCTGGGTACATGGCACCGCAGAGCATAGAGCATGGTGGCACCGCAGAGCATGGCTGGGTACGAAGCATGGCTGGGTACATGGCACCGCAGCATGGCTGGGTACATGGCACCGCAGCATGGCACAGCACCGCAGCATGGCACATTGTTTCATCAGATCCGAGAACTTCCTGAGCACAGAATCTACTCACGGCTTCTGCTGGCGGGACTTCACTCTACACGGCAGGTCAGAAAAGATGTCACTACACTCGCTAGGGAGCTATCACTACGTTATCATGGGTGTTGGTTAGCACACGTATGTCCGCATCGTAATGCTGACCTTACACCGAGTTCTTGTGAACGCGGATTCAATGCGGCCAAATCAATCCAGGAGTCGTACAAGATGAATGCTCACTTATCGTTCGGTTCTTACGACGATGGCCCGTCCGTTTGCGCTCCGCTCCCCAAAGTGTCAAAGAGTATTAAGAAGGAATTGATTGCAGCGCGCGCGATTTCTGCACATGAGGGGCGCATCGCATCCATGTTGGGGCTAGCCCCGGCCGGGACGACCATCGCACTGGGTTTCAATGATGGAATTATCTACCCGTCAGACGCGGCGCCACAAGCTGTAGGCAGGAGTCGAATGAGATTGTCCCGTGCTGCGGGTCTTGCTCCGCAAGCCTCTCGCCAACTACATGCACTGGCACTGCTCGTCGATTTTTCCGATAATAAAGGGACTCGCCCGGCTGCGGATTTTCAAAAGATGCTGTTCGACCCCACGAATCCTGATTCGATGACGTCTTATTACAAAAAGATTTCGGGAGGAGCTTTGCAGGTCAGTGGCGACGTAAAGGGGTATGTACGAGCACCAAAACCATATAGCTTCTATACGGATGGTCAAAGCGGCACTGGCAACAACTTTCCAAAGAATACCCCTGGCCTATTGCACGACGCCCTGACGGTTTTCACCGCCAGTAATAGCCTCGCTCCGTACGATACCGATGGTGACGGTTTCGTGGACGGCATCTTCCTCATACATGCGGGAGGGGGAGCTGAAGCGGAATCGAATGCCACCAAACGCAAGAACATGATCTGGTCACACAAGTGGACGTTGCCAACCCCTTTCGTCAAGAATGGTGTGAAGGTGTTTGCCTATTCCACTGAGCCCGAGGACGGCAAAGTCGGCGTGTTCTGCCACGAATTCGGCCATGTGTTGGGTCTGCCCGATCTATACGACACGAGCAATCGCTCTGAAGGGGTTGGTGACTGGTGTCTGATGGGAGGCGGTTCATGGGGCAACGGCGGCGCAAATCCAACGCGCATGAGTTGCTGGTGCCTATCGCGGCTCGGCTGGGCCAATCCTACCGTCATCAAGGGCAGCAAGACACTCAGCATCCCGCCGCTTGAAATTGATCCATCGGCTTGCTATCGACTCTGGACCGGCGGTGTTTCTGGGCCGGAATACTTTCTCATTGAAAATCGCCAAACGACGGGCATGGACAAGTACCTGCCGGGAAGCGGCCTGGCTCTGTGGCATATCGACGAACGTCAATCTGGCAACACGAATCCACTTGCATACATGGTCGGGCTTGTGCAGGCGGATGGGCTCAAAGAGCTGGAACAAGGAATCAATCGCGGCGATGCCGGAGATCTCTTTCCAGGTTCTAAAGCAGTGAAAGGTGTCAGTGATACAACCAATCCCAGCACCCGAGCAAACAATGGAATAGCCAGCAAAGTCAAGATTTCAGTCATCAAGACTGTCGGTGACAATATCAGCGCGAGGGTTAAGGTGTGACTCGCTCTGATTTACGAAGAATGGCTCGCTGCTGAAACGGTCCACCCATGAGGGCCAGAGTTGCCTTGATTTGCTGCCCCTCACTCAGTTCTTCAACACTGGCGGCGTAAACTTTCAGGAGATCTCCGGCTTGAGGTTTAAGGAAATCATTGGCGGGATCTGGCGATTGGTTTTCTCCAATCTCCAGGTCCACGTCATAGCCCTGACCATCAGCACATTCAGTCACCCGTTTTACCTCGGCCTTGACCCGCGTTTCATTCGGATGTACGTTCATTGGACTTCTACCGCCTTGCAAAGCACTTCAAACCAGCAAACCGCCTCATCCGCTGACAGAAGATGCATGTACACAGCAAGCGGTAAGCAACCAATATCCTGCCCAGAGATAGTCTACGACGTTCGCGGTCAGTTGGCAACAAGAAATCAATGGACTCCAGACGGGAGCTTTGCCGCCACTCCCCTGACGTGCATCTGGCGTGTACCTCGGACAGACCGACAGGACAGGAGGCGAGAATTCTGAGGAACGCCAACATGCTGCACCACTGGCATCCATCGATCCGGCAACACTCAGTGGCAACATCTTGTTCGCAGACCGAGCCTGCATGACCGTCGCGCTGGAACGCGGACTGCCCGTCCTGACTGGCGACCACGCCTCGCTTGCGTCAGACTGCTTTTCAACACGGCGGCATCTGTTAGTGGTCTGCTGATGTAAACTGAGTTTCATGTGGGCGAGGCTTCCGGGCTGGCATCGATTTAAGAAAACTCCATGTTCTGTGCATCGCAATGACAAGCTGGAAGCTTAACCCACCCTAATCACCAGGAATCTGAATCACATGCTCACTCAAGCGGGATGCCGCGAACGGCAGGCGAGACTTTGGCAGCGGTTGCCGGAGGAAATTTCGTGGGTCCTGATCGGCGATGCACGGCACGTGCAGTATTTCAGCAATTTCCGCATCAATCCATTCAGCTTTTCGGCGGATCAGAAGTCGTTGCTGCTGCTGACACGCGCGGGTCAGGCGATTCTGCTGGCAGACAATTTTGCGAAACGATCGGCGACAGTCCCGTACTTCGTCGATCGGGAAGTCATTGTGCCGTGGTACACGCACAGGAAATCGGTCACCAATCGTGACGATGCACTTTGCCAGGCTCTGACGGACATTGAAAATGTCTGGACTGGCGAAACAGGGCTGATCGAACCTGAAGGCATCTCCGAGATGTTAGCCTCTATGGTTGCCGAAGACGCAGCATGGCAGTTTGCGGACGACGAAGACGAACAACCGACCACGCTCGGCACGGTGATCCGTGCGATGCGCAGATCAAAACACGCTGACGAGGTGGAACTGCTGAAGACCTGCATGCGCGCCTGTGAGGCCGGACATCAACGCGCGTTTGACGTGATTCAACCGGGCGTTTCCGAATTCGAGGTGTATCTCGAAGTCCAGCGGGCGGCTCAGGAAATGGCCGGTGTTCCTTGTATCGTGTACGGTGACTTTCGCGCCACCAATGCGACGCTGCACAAAGCCGGTGGTCTTCCGACACAGTATCGTCTGCGTGAAGGTGACCTGTTTATTCTCGATTACAGCGTGATCATTCATGGCTATCGCAGTGATTTTACGAACACGATTTCCGTGGGACCTCCGTCGGACAAAATCGTGGCCCAGTTCGAAGCGTGTCGTGATGCGCTCCAGGCGGCGGCTGTGCTGCTGAAAGCGGGCGTTGCCTGTCGAGATCTGTGGCGCGCCGCTTCGACAGTCTTAGAATCGCGAGGCTTTGGACCGTTGGCGCATCACGCTGGTCATGGGCTTGGCCTTGAGCACCCGGAACCGCCGGTTCTGGTGTCTGAAAGCGATGATGTGCTGATTGCAGGGGATGTCATCACGCTGGAACCTGGCTCCTACATCGAAGGGCAGGGCGGTATGCGATTTGAACACAATTATCTGATCACTGAAACCGGCAGCGAGCAATTGAGCCAGCATCATATCGGGCTGGCGCGGTAGCCGCCGGCTGGTTTACGTCACAGCTTGCCATTCCGTGAATTTGTAGGGTGTGACAAGCAACGCGCAGGCACACC
>JAYSPO010000110.1:0-6120 GCA_043722015.1 Candidatus Kuenenia sp.
TAAGAGCCGGGTATGCTGCCGCTAACACTTCGATCCCGTTGTGTGTTGCATTCAAGTAGGCCTGGACGGAGTTGAACCGTCGTCTGGCCCTATGGAGCCGGCTCTGACCGTTGAGCTACAGGCCTGTATCTCATGGCGATCAATGGGGCCGGAGAGATTCGAACTCTCGCCTTGCGAGTTAAAAGCTCGCTGTGCAGCCGTTACACCACGACCCCGAATATGGTCGCGGTATCCGTTTCAATCGTTGTCGTTCGCACATTGTCTGTTCTCCAGTAAGTAGCCCGAAAAGGAGTCGAACCTTTGTTTCCGCCTTATCAGAGCGGCGCCCTGAACCGTTGGACGGCCGGGCTGAAATCAGGCTGTAGACTTGAGGCTATAGGCGGGAGGGAAACCCCTGACATCGCAGCGATTCCTCCGGTCTCATGCCTCCTGTCTCCGGCCTGCTTATTGACCCGTGTGGGATTCGAACCCAACCTCTCCAGCTTGAAAGGCTGGCAACCTCACCAGAAGTCGAACGGGCCGTGTAATGCGCGCACTGGGTGCGCAAAGTGGGTCGAGAGGTGCTTGAATCCTCGTCTGCGGATTTTCAGTCCGCCGCTAATCCGTCTCAGCTACCGACCCATGATCGGGGAAGACATCGCGGCCAGAACGAAAAAAGCCCGATGTCGAGGTGACACCGGGCTCAGGAGGTTTTCTCCGAATACGGCCAAGCGTCACAATCGCAGAATCTGGGTGGAGAGCTCCGTTCCATTATTGGAACGGGCCGATTGATCGACATAGCTCCCTGTACCCAGGGATTTGCGTATGAAACTTGACCGTAGAAAACACATGGAACAGAAGCTCCGAATTTGAATGTTGAAAGCCCGGCGTTCGCCAGCAGGTTGCTCAGTGAGACGCATTTCAGAGTCATAAAGTTCGCATCGATTTCTAAATTTCTTGGCGAGAATACTGGATACCTTCGCGGCAACGGCGGTTCTGAAGACCGGAATGGCGATTCCGTAAGTGTCTTCAATGACAGCGACGTGGGAGAATCAGACAAATCTGTTGTAGCGCCGAATGGTCCTGGTATGGCAGTGAAGGACAGCCGCCCATCGGAATATCGAATTAGCCGGACAGGCCGCTGCAATAATGGATTGCCACCTTGATTTCCGCAAAGTACTCCACCTCGTGGTTGTAACACCCTGGGGGCATTCGTATCCTGTGCGAGCAATGCGAATTGATCAGAGTGCTACAACACGAGACTATCTCAAACTGCGCGGCAGATGCCTGGCCCCAGAAACCCTTCATGAACAAACACGACCTTAGCGAACGCGACATCTGCACGAAGCTCATCACGCCGGCGATTCTGCTGGCGGGATGGAAGCAGGAGCAGTTTCGTGAAGAGGTCAAACTCACCCCGGGCCGCGTCATCGTCCGGGGCAAAGTCGCTCAGCGAGTCAAAGACCCGGCAGCAAAGGGTGGCCCAAAGCGATCTGACTATGTTCTGTACGCCAAGCCCAACATTGCCTTGGCCACGCTGGAAGCAAAACGCAATGTGTTCCCGGTCGGGCATGGCATGCAGCAGGCTCTTGGTTATGCTGAAATGCTGGATGCCCCGTTTGCCATCAGTTCCAACGGCGATGGTTTTCTGTTCCACGATCGCACCGGCATTACTTCGCCGACCGAACGTGAACTCACGCTGGAAGAATTTCCGACCTACGACGAGATGTGGACCATCTACCAGCAGTGGAAGGGGATGACATCGCCAGATGCGCATCAACTGATGGCTCAGCCGTATTACACCGACGGCACTGGCAAAGAGCCGTATTACTACCAGAAGGTCGCCATCAATCGCGTGATGGAGCATATCGCCAATGGCGACCAGCGAATGCTGCTCGTTATGGCGACCGGCACTGGCAAAACGTACACCGCATTCCAGATTATTTGGCGACTCTGGAAAGCGAAACGCATGAAACGAATTCTGTTTCTGGCCGATCGCAACATTCTTGTCGATCAAACGATTCTGCAGGACTTCGCTCCGTTTGGCGAAGTCATGCACAAGATCGTCAACCGGGAAGCCAAGAAGAACTACGAAATCTACATGGCCCTGTATCAGGCCATCACGGGCACAGAAGACGCGAAGCAGATTTTTCGAGAGTTCCCGGCCGACTTCTTTGATCTGATCGTTATCGACGAATGCCATCGCGGAAGCGCTGATGAAGACTCGGCGTGGCGTGTCATTCTCGACTACTATAAGCGTGCCATCCAGATTGGCCTCACAGCCACGCCGAAAGACAAGAAGCCGGAAACCACGGACACCGGAGCACGAGTCGTCCACGACCCGGAATTCAATTACAAATACTTCGGGAATCCGATCTTTACGTACTCGCTGAAGCAAGGCATCGCCGACGGATTCCTGGCACCGTACAAAGTCATTCGAGTCGTCACTGATGTCGATGCATTGGGATTCACACCGGAGAAGAATCAAACCGACAAGACGGGACAACTGATCGAGCAACGTCAGTTCACCACACCGGATTTCGATCGCAACATGGTGCTGACCAAACGAACGGCCTTCGTCGCAAAGCGAGTCTGGGAGTACCTGAAGGGCACTGACCCGATGGCAAAGACAATCGTCTTTTGCGATGACCAGCAACATGCCGAACGAATGCGACAGGAACTGGTCAAGCTGATTCCGGAAGCTGCCGCAAATCGCCGCTATGTAGTTCGCATCACGAGTGACGATACGGAAGGCAAGGCACAGTTGTCGTATTTCATCGACAACGATGAGCCGTTCCCGGTAATCGCCACCACGTCAAAACTTCTTTCAACAGGCGTCGATGCCAAGACCTGCAAGCTAATCGTTCTCGACCAGACGATCAATTCCATGACGGAGTTCAAACAGATCGTTGGGCGCGGCACGCGAATTCGCGAGGATTATCAAAAGCTGTACTTCACCATCATGGATTTCAAGGGAGCCACACGGTTGTTCCGTGATCCTGACTTCGATGGCGATCCGGTGACGATCTACGAACCGGGCATCGACGATCCCATTATTCCGCCGGACGATGTCGATAGCGGCAACGACAGCGACGAATCAGAACCGGACGACGATTTCGAAGGCGGTGGCGACTCTGGTCCCGGCCCTGTCAGCGAACCACGTCTCAAATACGTACTCGACAACGTCAACGTCAAGCCAGGCGTCGAACGAGTTCAATACCTTGATGCGGACGGACAACTGAAGACCGAGAGCTATCAGGTCTTCATCAAGGAGCAGATCAAACGGAGTCTGCTGGATCGCTTCACATCCCTGGAAGATTTCCTGAACCGTTGGACCAAGGCCGAACGCAAACAAGTGATTGTTGATGAGCTCAATGAAATCGGCATCGACATTGAAGTGCTTCAAAATGCGGTCCCGAATGCGGACCAGTTTGATGTCTTTGACCTTGTCTCCCACATCGCTTGGGATGCAAAACCACTGACTCGACGTGAGCGAGCTGCCAACGTCAAAAAGCGGAACTACTTTGCCAGGTATGGCGAACAGGCTCGAGCGGTACTGGAAGCGTTGCTGGACAAGTATGCTAACCACGGAATCGTTGATATCGAAGATGCCAATATTCTTGATCTGCCTCCATTCAATGAGTTCGGCACCCGCACTCAGATCCGCCGTGGAATCTTTGGCGGCAGCGAAGAGTTCTCGAAAGCCCTGACGGAACTCGAAGAAGCCATTTATCAGCAACTGTCCGCTTAGCACCATCACGAAACAGCCTCATCACGAAGACGAGCGACCGAGAATGAATCTCTCATCCACAATCAAATCTATACAAGACATCATGCGAAAGGACGACGGTGTCGACGGCGATGCACAACGCATCGGCCAGCTCACATGGATGCTGTTTCTGAAAATCTTCGACCAGTGTGAAGAAACCTGGGAAGACGATGCCGCTGACAAAGGCGAAGAGTACGTTTCGCCGATTCCTGAAAATTGTCGCTGGCGAAACTGGGCGAAGTACAAGATTGACGCTGCGGGCAAGAAGCAACCACGAATCGCCGCCAGCGATTTGATCAGCCACGTCAACAATCAGGTGTTTCCAGGATTGCAGGGTCTCGCCATTGACGACGATTCGACCGCAAAAGTTGTCCACGATGTCTTCGAAGACACCAACAACTACATGAAGTCCGGCACACTGATGCTGGGCGTGATTGAAAAGCTCGATGAAGCCATCGACTTTCACGACCTCAAGTCGCGTGACCAGCTCGGTGCTGTGTATGAGCAGATGCTCAACGATCTTCGCAGTGCCGGGAACGCCGGTGAGTTCTACACACCGCGACCTCTTACCGAGCTGATGGTCGATCGCGTCAATCCAAACCTCAAGAAGCGTGAAATCGTCCTTGATCCAGCATGTGGCACTGGCGGATGTCTCACGGCCTCGATCACGCATTTCGAAGGGCAGGTCAGTAAGAAGTCCGGAGCAAAAGATCGTAAAGCGATCGCTGACTGTATTCGTGGCTTTGAACGCAAGCAGCTTCCGCACTTGTTGTGTGTCACCAACATGCTGCTGCACGGTATCGAAGTCCCCAGCATGATTGAACGTCGCAATACACTGGCTCGTCCGTGGAACGAATGGCAAAAAACCGAACGCGTCCACTGCATCATCACCAATCCACCGTTCGGCGGATTGGAGGATGAAGGCGTTGGTGCAGACTATCCCTCAGACGTGCGGACTCGTGAAACAGCCGACATGTTTCTCACGTTGATTGTCAAGAAGCTGCTGCGCGATGGAGGTCGAGGTGCCGTCGTTCTGCCGGACGGAACATTGTTTGGCGAAGGCGTCAAATCAAAAGTTAAAAAGCTGCTGCTGGAAGAATGCAACCTGCACACGATTGTCCGCCTTCCGAATGGCGTCTTCAGTCCTTACACCGGCATCAAAACGAATTTGTTGTTCTTCACGAAGGGCAAACCAACCGAGACCATTTGGTTTTACGAGCATCGTTATCCAGAGGGACAGAAGAGCTATTCAAAGACACGACCTCTTCGCATCGAAGAGTTCGACGGCCTAAAGGAATGGTGGGGAAATGAGTCCGACGGATTCAACGATCGCGTCGAGACCGATCAAGCATGGGCGCATCCGTTCAAGAAGTTGAAAGACGAAGCCGAAGCCAAGGCGAAACCGCATTGGGACAAAGCTGAGCAATTGAAGAACGAAGCCGATGAACTCAACGGCGAATTGATCGAACTGCGGACAGCGATAAAAAAGGAATCCGGTGCAGCAGCAAAGAAGAAATTGCAGAAGCAACTGGACGAAACACAGACGCGATACGACTCTCTGATTCAACGAGCGAAAGACGAACAAGCCACTGGCGACCGCCATTTCTGGCCCGTATTCAATCTCAATCTCGATCATCCACGGCTCCCAGAGGCGGAAAGTCACGATCCGACCATGCTGCTGGCAAAGTACAAGAAGTTAGTGTCTGAGATTGAGACAACTGAAGACCTGCTTCAAAAAGAGTTGGCGACGGCGATTTCGGCAACGCAGCGGGGAGAGAACTAAGTGAATCCGTCTGTGTTCCTGGACAATTTCCGCTTGGTATCGCGAGCGCCTAACGGTTTACGACAAATTCGAAACGCCATTCGCAGCCTTGCGATTCAAGGTCGACTCGTACCACAGCAAGCTTCTGATACGCCGGTCACAGAGTTTCTCAACACGGTATCTGCTCATAAGCAGCAGGCTGAAGCGGCCACGAGACGGCAAAGCCGTAGTACCAACTTGGGCCAAGTGGTAGATGGTGGCGTATCATTGCCGAAAAATTGGAGGTGGGCATTCTTCGGCGATGTTGTTGTCA
This sequence comes from Candidatus Kuenenia sp., assembly GCA_043722015.1. Lineage (GTDB taxonomy): Bacteria > Planctomycetota > Planctomycetia > Planctomycetales > Planctomycetaceae > SXXK01. Next base: position 5,824 of record JAYSPO010000110.1, read on the forward strand.
ATCGTGACGGGGAACGTGTTCCACTCAGCAAATCGATACGCATCGGTCACGCACAGAAGTACGATTACTACGGAGCATCAGGGGTCATCGATCAGGTTGATAACTTCATCTTCGACAAACCACTGCTTCTGATTGGAGAAGATGGGGCAAACCTACTCAACCGTTCAAAGCCCATCGCATTCATTGCCATCGGAAAGTACTGGGTGAATAACCACGCTCATGTGCTTGACGGCGTAACGCTCGATTTTCTTCGCTATTTGGAATTGTATATCAATTCGATTTCACTGGAGTCATACG
>JAYSPO010000111.1:0-1212 GCA_043722015.1 Candidatus Kuenenia sp.
AGGATGGGCAGCGGACCGCCGACTTCAGCCTGAATGCCTGAGTACGCATTGTCCAGGACCTCATTGCGGACCTTGAAGGCACCGTTGCCCATCAATCGCAATGTGTTGGAAATATTGCTGCTCAACAAAGTGGAATCGTCACCGACGACCTGATAGCCGTTGAGGCGGAAGTCCAGATATTTGCCGAGCGATTCGAGTCCCGCACCGACCTGATACCAGTCTCCGGTTCCATTACCCTGGTCGTAGTCACCATAGGCGTTCCAGCCGAAAATCCGGTTCAGTGACGCGTCGTAGTTGCGATAGATCAGACCGACATTTGCCACCGGATCTCCGTTATTGGTGACCGAGGCTGAGATGTCGCCGATCAACACGTTGGTGTTGGGAACGATATGGTACGGGACGCGGGCGTTCAATCGCTGATACCCATCGTCGTATCCCAGTCCCTCGTTGATGTTCGTTTCGAACATCATGATCGGCCCGAACGGCTGAGTCGGCTGATAGGCCGAATGCGGCAGTTGCTGGGTGGCTCCCATCGTCCGCTCAAAATACGGCGCGTAGGGAGCAGGCTGCGGATACATGCCCGCAACAGGCTCCGGCGGTCCGCCATCCATGGTCGCAACTCCGGCACTCACCGGGTCCGGCATGGGCGTTGTGGCAGAACCTGCCTGAGTGGGATTCGATCCCATTCGGACAACACCCGGCTCATCGCCGACTGAAATACCTGCGGCTGTAATCAGAGCAAGGCTGCTGAAAATGAGTGTGGCCGAGGCAAGAATTCGTGTGGGTTTCATCGATTGTTCCGATCGAGCCGTTCTGAGAATGTGTGCCGGATATGCCGACAGTGACGGTTACTCTTCAGGATCGGAATTCGGAACCCGTTTGGTTGAGTTAAAATGTGACGGATATGCGGATCATTCCGAATCTGCCAGTTATGCCGGGGGAACAGCCGTGGAGTCGAGACGCTCGGCGAAGCAGAAACAGTGCCCGGACTTCGGCAATTCCTGCCGAACAATTCCGCGCTCCGGCAGGATCGAGCGACGGCAGGCCGCTGGAGGGGTGTTGATTGAATCGTAGGGTGCGTGAAGCGGAGCGCAACGCACCATATCGGGAGAGCGTGCGAAACTGGTTTGTTCCGCTGGCGCTCCACACACCCTATTTGAATCTACAGCCCGCGATGACGACATCAATGTCCGATTTTGACGTAGGCCGGAC
>JAYSPO010000112.1:0-7097 GCA_043722015.1 Candidatus Kuenenia sp.
CATGCGTTGCAGCGCTGAATCCGCTGGTCAGCAAATCGTTTTGCGGCGTGCTGGCTTTCTGGATCGCATCAAACGCACAATGATGATTGGTGATGATCAGGCCGCTATCAGAGACAAACGATCCCGTGCACCCGTTCACGCGACAGATCCCATCGACCAGACTGATGTGATCGGGATTGAACAGCTGATCAGCCGTCAAGTCGATACCTTTTTCGGCCAGATTCAGACGCGGCAGTTCGCTCATGGGATACATGCCATCGTCCGCAACGGCTGGGATTACTGTGAGAGTCATGATTAAGATGATGCTGAGTTTGGGGAATGACATTTGTGTGCTCAAAGTGAGTATTGGGAGATGGCGAATTACTTTGGTGGATCGACGCAAACAACTGGTAAGTGCCCGTTCATTGAACTCGTTGTTCGCGGCTTCTTAATCCTACTCTTAATCATAATCTTAATCGGTTCGCCGTCCATGGCCTGTAGCACTGTGCTGCCAGGAGTCGATTAAGATTAAGATTAAGACAAGGAAACTTCTCGCTCATAACCTGGGCATCGGATACGGATCAGCAAATGCGCCGAATGCTCCCAGACCGCCATCGACTTCCAGATCAGTGGCCGTCACAAATGACGCATCGTCACTGGCAAGCCACAGCACGGCTGCGGCAACTTCTTCCGGTCGACCGATGCGACCCAGTGGATGGCGATTCGCCAACTGGGCTTCACCGCCCTGCTCATGTAATGTCGCTTCGACAAGCGGCGTCCTGATCGCACCCGGTGAGACAGACACAACGCGAATTCCCTCACGAGCGTACTCGACGCCCCATTGCCGCGTCTGAAGCAGATTCGCGGCCTTGATCGGACCATAGGCGGGAACCCCTCGAGTCGTCCGATGCGCCTGACCGCTGGCGATGTTTACGATCACGCCACTGTCCTGCTTCAGCATCTGCCGCAATGCGTACTTTGCCAACAGTGAATAGCCGGTAAAATTGACTCCCACCATGCGCTCCCACAGTTCTGTTGGAAACTCATGCAGCGGTGCATAGGAAGAGGGCGGCTGAATGGCCGCGTTATTTACCAGCACATCCAAAGCCCCAAACGTGTGGACGGCGAATTCGATGGCATTGCGGCAGTCGTCCTCGTGCGAAGTGTCGCCCGCGACAAATGCAATCCCGTCCGACAGGTCAACTGCGGCGTCAGCGTTAATGTCCAGACACACCACATCCGCGCCAGATGCTGCAAACGCATCGCAGATAGCTCGCCCTATTCCGCCAGCACCTCCGCTGACCAGGACCACCCGCCCGGGGTTCGTATAGGCTACCGACCCTTTGGGCCGCGAATTCTTCATGTGTGGTCCTCTTATCACTCTGTAAGGCGAGCTGTAGGGTGTGTGCAGCGCCAGCGGAACACACCAGCTTCTCACGCTTTCCCAAACAGGTGCGTTGCGCTCCGCTTCACGCACCCTACTCTTGTGAGCGGCAAGGCGCTCACGATCCTGGAGTATCCGGACAGACTCCTGGCCCACCGTTTCCCGGAGAACCGGACGCTAGCGCGTTTCGGCTGATTTGAGGTTCAGCCTCAACATTTCGGGCCAGCCCGCATAGATTACAGTCGGAGCCAGCGTTTTACAGCCTCCGCATTTCAATTTTGGCGTAGTCGTCGATTCTCATGTCAAAAAATCCCGGACGAGATCCTGTTGGGCGAGGCGCCGCTGATAACCCGGCGAACAGATTTCTGACCGTCATTCACGAAGCAGACTTCGAGCAACTGGAGTTTGATGACGAATTCCTGCAGCAGCTGGAACGCCCGACCACGCGGTACTACGATGATTCGTCAAAGTCGGTCATTTCCGAAAACGACAGCCCCGACCTTCCGTTTCGATATAGTCTGAATCCGTATCGAGGCTGTCTGCACGGCTGCAGTTATTGTTACGCACGGCCCACGCATGAGTACCTCGGCCTGAGTGCCGGACTGGATTTTGAAACGAAGATCTTCGTCAAACGGAACGCTCCCACGCTTTTTCGCGACTGGCTCGCCCGACCGAAGTACAAGTGCGAACCAGTGATGCTCTCCGGAGTCACCGACTGTTATCAGCCGATCGAACGCAAACTGCAGATCACGCGACAGTGCCTTGAGGTCGCTCTGGAAGCCCGGCAGCCGATGTCGTTGATCACCAAGAACTCGCTGGTCACGCGCGATGTCGATTTGCTGAGCGAACTTGCGTCCATGAGTCTGTGCAGAGTCGCCATCAGTATCAATAGTCTGGATCAGGGACTCACGAAAGTTCTTGAACCCGCCTGCACGGCACCCGCCGGTCGGCTGGAAGCGATCCGGAAACTTGCGGAAGCCGGAATTCCCGTACACGTCATGGTGGCCCCCATCATACCGGGGCTAAACGACGATGAAATGCCCGCCGTGCTGAAAGCTGTGGCGGAAGCCGGAGCCAAATCCGCCAGCTACATTATGGTCCGGTTACCGCTGACTGTCGAAACGATCTTTATCGACTGGATCAAACGCCATCGCCCGACGCATGCAGACAAAATTGAATCGCGTTTACGCGCGGTTCGAGAAGGCAAGCTCAGTCAAAGCGAATTCCGAATTCGGATGCGCGGTACCGGCCCGATCGCCGATCAGATCTCAGCACTCTTCAAACTCTCCCGGCAACGCTGTGGCCTTGACGGCACACTTCCTGCATCTCGAACAGACCTGTTCAAGCCACCGAGAGATTCGTCGGGCCAGGGATATTTGTTTTGAACTGGTGCTCTGTCACGCATTCATTGCTGGGTTGTGTGCCACTGGCTTTGCCAGTGCTCCCCATTTGCAGGAAGCACTGGCAGAGCCAGTGGCACACATCAATACACGACTGACAGAGCACCATGTTCGGAATTGGAACCGAATTTTTGGGAAGGAGGGTGGCACAAGTGGGTGATAAGCCGCGCCGGCCCACAATTCACCTCCCCAGCCGTTCCGCCATGACAATCACCCGCAGAATCTTTCAAATGCGGCATTGACGCCAATGTAGCACACGCTACAATCCTGAAATGTAGCGCAAGCTACAAATGCGACGGCTACACATCGTCAGGGCCTGAAAAGCAGTCTGTACCGACGCCAGTTGCTACTTTGAATACCCCAGGATTCGTCTCAATGAAAACTCATTTGATATGCAGATTATTTCCCGGGCGAATGCGTCGCTCGCGAGCATTTACGCTCATTGAATTGCTCGTGGTCATCGCCATTATTGCAATTCTGGTTTCGTTACTGTTGCCTGCGGTTCAGCAGGCGCGGGAGGCGGCACGGCGGACGCAGTGCAAGAATAATCTGAAGCAGATTGGACTCGCGATTCACAACTATCATGACGTTCATCAGGTGTTCCCCCCCGCCTATCTGGGGAGCCCTGTGGTATCGGGTTCAGCGTTTGGCGTGAGTTACCCGGATGACAATCGCAATGGAGCATCAGGGCTGGGCTGGGGCGTGATGATACTGCCGCAACTTGAACAGTTGTCGCTGTATCAGCAGTTTGATCCGACGCTTCCATTGTGGGCGCCTCAACATGCGGCTGCCATGAAAGTCAAGCTGGCCATGTTTCTGTGTCCAAGTGCAGTCGGAGGCAGTGAAGGGTTTTCGCTGCGAAGATATACATCCGGCGATCACGAGCAACCTGGAAATCCGCAGCCGTATTCACCGGGCATTTTTGTGGCACACGCTCACTATGTCACCATGGCTGGAACGCAGGGACCATGGGGACGGCCAGCGGCATATTCGACAGACTTCTCCATTCCTGAGCCCATACCCAATGCTGGATCTGCGACAATCGACGGAGCCTTTTATCGCAACAGCAGGATCCGCATGGCGGACATTACGGACGGCACATCCAACACCATTTTTGTGGGTGAGCACACATCACGCCTGAGCGACAAAACATGGGTTGGTGTGGTGCCGTATTCTGTCACCTGCAAAAAAGTGAACGGGACGCTCACGGACGATTGCGACAGCGGCGGAGCCCTGGTTCAGGCCCACAGCGGGCCAGACCTGCACGACCATCCTCAGGTGATTATTCATCAGCCCAATCATCCTGCCCGGCATCCGGATCAGCTGGAATCCGAACATGCCGGCGGATGCCACTGCCTGCTTGGTGATGGTTCGGTACGGTTTATTTCGCAGTACATGGATGGTTTCGTCTGGGCTGGTTTGTGTACTCGCGGCGGTGGCGAAGTCCTGGGAGAATTCTAATGACGTATCTCAAGGGTTTGCCATCGATCCTTCTGTTGAGTCTGCTGCTGTCGGTTTTGGGCTGCGCCGGGCCACCTGCATTGGAATCTGACGAAGCGATTTTGACCACAGATGCCCTGTACACAGCCATCACTTCACGCCGCACGGAACTGCTCGATGACTCCGAAGGACGACTGAAGAAACTCCGGGATGACGGCCAACTGTCAGCCAAAGCCTTTGAAGCACTGGCCGACATCATCCAGCAGGCCCGCTCCGGCAACTGGCAGGATGCAGCCGAAGATCTCGACGGCTTCATCCGCCAGCAGCCACCGCATACGCACAGTCACTGAAATGCTCGAAATCTGATGACCGTTTCAAGAGAGCACTGACCGGCACACGGACGAATGTTGAGCGTCACGCCGCAGATGTGCCATCGGATCATTCACAGCCGAGGTCGAGATCTGCAAAGAAGTCCGCGACCGGGCTGGAGAATCCCGGCAGAACTTCGCCACCGTCGATGGTCGCTTCTTCGTTCAGGATGCAGACGGCGCTGGGCGACGTGTAAACGGCAACCGAGCGATTAATGCAGTCTACCATCCAGACAAGCCGCGTGCCCGAATGAAAGTACTCAACGCGCTTCCGTGACATTTCGGCTTTCGTGTTTCCGGGGCTCAGCACTTCGACGACCAGATCCGGCGCGAATGGCGGGTACGCTTCTGCGGGAATTCTGCCGTCGGGCAGTTGCTCACGAGACACAAACGCGACATCGGGAGCCCGAACGGTGCTGGCCAGCAACCGGAACATTCCATCGGCACCACTCACGAGCCCCAGTCGGCGAGAAGAGACAAAATTGCTGAGAATCCGCGCAATCGCGATCGCGACAATGGATGATTCATATCCCACAGCTTTCTCCACAAGTGATTGGTCAATCAACTCACAAAGCGGTTTACGATGAGTATTGGCAACCATCAAATCGTCCACCGTAGCGGTCCCCGGTGCCGGAGACAGACGCAGTCGGTCTGCTGAAATATGGCCCAATTCCTCAAGAAGTTCGGCCATCGTCGAACTGACTGCTGCGTTCACCATTGTTCGCCCCTGGTTTTTGGACCCACTAGGAATGATCAGGTGCGCATCATACCTCACGGATCAACCTGATGGAATATGCTGTCTCAGTGATTACAACTCTTCGTCCGTCACGCAGCCTTCCGAAGCCGACTTCACGCAGCGGATGTACTTGGCCAGCGTGCCGCGCGTCGCCTTAAAGGGCGGAGCCACAAAAGCGGCCTTACGAGCGGCAAGTTCACTGGCGGACAGATCGACATTGATTTCGTTCTTCTCCGCATCGACGACAATCCTGTCGCCATCCTTCAACAGCGCGATCGGACCTCCGACCTGAGCTTCCGGAGTGATATGGCCGACGATGAATCCGTGCGAACCGCCACTGAAGCGACCGTCGGTCAGCAGTGCCACATCCGTTCCCAGCCCGGCACCCATGATCGCAGAGGTCGGCGTGAGCATTTCCGGCATCCCCGGTCCGCCTTTGGGTCCTTCGTAACGAATCACGACTACATCGCCTTTCTTGATTTTCCCGTGTTCCAGACCGGTCAGCATCAGCTCTTCTGAATCAAAACAGCGAGCCGTACCGTTGAACACCAGACCTTCTTTGCCGGTAATCTTGGCCACCGCACCGTCGGGAGACACGTTGCCGCGCATGATGCGAATGTGGCCACTCTCCTTGATCGGCTTTTCGATCGGATGCACAATCTGCTGACCGGGTTTCAGGCCGGGCAGATTCTTCAGATTCTGCTCCAGCGTCTTGCCTGTCACCGTCATGCAACTGCCGTCGAGGAAACCTTTTTCCAGCAGATACTTGAGCACAGCCGGAGTGCCGCCGATCATGTGCAGATCTTCCATCACGAACTTGCCGCTGGGCTTCAGATCTGAAATGTAGGGCACTCGATCGCTGACTTTCTGAAAGTCATCGATCGTCAGCGGCACTTCCACTGCGCGAGCCATCGCGATCAGATGCAGGACGGCGTTGGTTGAACCGCCTGTCGCCATAATGATCACCATCGCATTTTCAAACGCCGCCCGCGTCATGATGTCACGAGGCTTGATGTCCATTTCCAGCAAGTGCCGAATTGCGGTCCCTGCCGTAAAACACTCGTCGAGCTTCGCCGGATCTTCAGCAGGCGTCGATGAACTGTACGGCAGACTCATACCCATCGCTTCGATCGCCGACGCCATTGTATTGGCCGTATACATGCCGCCACAGGCACCCGCTCCGGGACAGCTGCGACGCACGATGCTGGCTCGTTCTTCTTCCGTGATTTTCTTGCCGAGGAATTCACCGTAGGACTGAAACGCCGAGATGATATCGAGCTTCTCGCCCTTGAGTCCGCATCCCGGCTTGATCGTGCCCCCGTAGATCATCAGTGACGGACGATTCAGGCGTCCCATCGCGATGATGCAGCCTGGCATGTTCTTGTCGCAGCCCGGCAACGAGATATTTGCGTCGTACCATTGCGCCGACATCACCGTCTCAATCGAATCCGCAATCAGGTCGCGCGACTGCAGAGAATACGACATCCCGTCAGTTCCCATCGAAATGCCGTCGCTGACACCGATCGTGTTGAATCGCATGCCAACCATATTCTCAGCTTCCACGCCTTCATGGACTTTGGCTGCCAGGTCCATCAGGTGCATGTTGCACGGATTGCCTTCGAACCACATACTGCTGATACCGACCTGCGCCTTATCCATGTCAGCCCGGTTCATACCGGTGGCATAAAGCATCGCCTGTGAGGCTCCCTGAGAAGCAGGCTGCGTAATTCGACGGCTGAATTTATTGATTTGAGTCATGACAATTGCACTTAGAGGCTATCCGAAAAGGG
>JAYSPO010000113.1:0-2270 GCA_043722015.1 Candidatus Kuenenia sp.
CACGACGAACGAGTCGGACGAGACGTTCACGGTGACGTTGTCCATGCCGACGAACGCCACGCTGCAAACTGCGACGGGCACCGGCACGATCCAGAACGACGATGTGAACTCAGCACCTGATGCTGTGAACGATTCGGTAACGACGGATGAAGACACATCGGTGTCCATTTCGGTCTTAGGCAACGACACCGACCCCAACGGGGATTCGCTCAGCATCAGTTCCGTGGATCAGCCTGCTCACGGCGCTGCTGCGATCAATGGAACGGATGTCACTTACACGCCAACGGCGGACTTCAGCGGGACAGACAGTTTCAACTACACGATTTCCGACGGCCATGGAGGCTCGGATTCGGCAACGGTCACTGTGACGGTGAGCGCGGTCAACGACCCGCCGGTGGGGAATGCCGATTCCGTGACGGTCGCCGAGGACAGCGGTTCCGGTTCAAGATCCGCCCATTGCTCGAGATGATTTTGCTTCGACGACTTCAGAGGTTCCTGACACAATCGACGTTCTCCTCAATGACACGGATGCCGACAATGACCAACTCTCGGTAGTGGGAGTCGGTCCGCCATCCCATGGATCGGTCTCCACGAGTGGCAGCAAGCTAATTTACACACCAGCTTTGAATTGGCCCGGTAGAGACGAGTTTACCTACATCATCTCAGACGGTCATGGCGGCACTAGCACGGCAAAGGTAGCGATTGGAATGGTCACGGACCACCTGATCAACACATACAGAATGGACAGTCAATTGGAGCCGGACATCGCGTCGGACGCCAAGGGTAACTTCGTCGTAGTGTGGGCAAGCATGGGTCAAGACGGAAGCGGCTATGGCATCTTCGGTCAACTCTATTCCCGCAGTCGAATGCCAATTGGTTCGGAGTTTCAAGTCAACACGTTTACCGCGAACGATCAGCAACATCCATCGGTAGCAATGGACGAGCACGGCAACTTTGTCGTTGCCTGGCAGAGCACAAATCAGGACAGCCCTGTTGGAGGGTGGCAGCAGGAAGGCAACCCTTTCGGCGTCTATGCACAAAGGTTCTTATCAAACGGAACCCCTGAGGGCCCAGAGTTTCGAGTCAACACTTATGTGCTGGGCGATCAATTCGATCCGGCAGTTGCCATGTCTGCATCTGGTAGTTTCGTTGTAACATGGACTACTGACCACGACCAACACCAGTATGGACTAGTCGATGTACTAGCCCAGCGATTCGATTCGAATGGCGTGCCCCTGGGCTCAGAATTTGTTGTAAACACAATCACTGCGTGGGCTCAATGGCGCCCCGATATTTCGATGGCCTCGTCCGGCGCATTTATCATTTCGTGGAATGGCCTAGAGTTTGGCACTCCTTCGCAATCCGCTCATTTTGGCATATACGCCCAGATGTTCAGCGCAAACGGCGATCCGTATGGATCCGAGCTTCACGTCAACAACGTTATCACCGGAGAGGACATTGATCCGGCAATTGCAATGGCCGACGACAAGGGCTTCGTAGTGGTCTGGAGATCGTGGGACTGGCCGAGCAACGAGTATTGGCTGTTCGGGCAGCGTTATGGATCTTCTGGAGAACGCATCGGCGATGAATTCCGCGTCGATTCCGATCATGACGACTTGGGCGCTTTCGCATGGGGCCGCCAAGGCGTAGCGTCGGTTGACATGAACGATGAAGGCAATCTCATTGTTATATGGGAGACCTACTCCCAAGACGGCAGCCAAACTGGTGTTTTTGCGAAGCAGTATGACTCTGCAGGAGTCCCACTCGGCCCGGAGTTTCGCGTCAATACCCACACTGCCGGCAACCAGGGTTATCCATCAGTGGCGATGCTTTCCGGAGATGAATTTGTAGCGGCATGGACTGACTTCAATACAGCGGACGGAAACCGCAATGCGGACGCCTATTATGCTGGCGTCTTCATGTCGGCTCCAAAATCGCTCGCGCCGATGGGATACGCAACGGCGGGCGAGGTGCGATCTGTCGATGGGGTTATTGGAGTTCCTGCTGTCGACTTCTCTACAAGCGGATTCGGAGTTCAGCGAGGTCAAAGTCGGATTTGGTCAAATGATGAGGCGTACTCATCTGCTCTCTCCGTTGGCAATGGATGGTCGGTTTCAGAGCTTCCGTTCCTAGTCGCGGACGGGCAGGCCGTGCGCGTGGTTTCCGGCACCGATCAGTTCGTCTTTGATCGCTATTTCGTTCTCGGAGTCCCTTACTACCGAGCAAGATTCTTCGTCAAGGACACGCTCACGTACAACTCGGGTTCCGAT
>JAYSPO010000114.1:0-3754 GCA_043722015.1 Candidatus Kuenenia sp.
TGGAACTGGAACTGGAACTGGAACCGGCACTGGCACTGGAACTGGAACTTCTGGTCCGTTGCCGGAAATTTCAGTCACTGGAAAGGGAGTCCTCATCGAAGATAAAGACTGGTGGCCAAGTGCGAAGGATGACACGTATTTCGGCACAGTCTCCCCGGGCAGATTGGTGACGCGCACCTTCAAAGTTTGGAATACAGGATCAGCGACACTCGCCTTAGAAACTCCGGTTCTGCCAATCGGATGGGCGTTTCAATCAGGAACCGATACGTTGGTGAGCAGCCTGGCTCCAGGTGCATGGGACACGTTTTCCGTTGATTTCTCGGCTTCAGAGCTGGGTGCCTATCGCGGGAATATCTCAATTGGCAACAACGACTCCGATGAAAATCCCTACGTTTTTGCGATCATGGCAATCGTGGGAGTTCCCGAAATCGATGTCAGCGGAAAGGGTTTCAGTATTGCTGACGGCGACACAACTCCCAGCACACTGGATGGCACGAATTTCGGCACCGTCCCGCCGAACACGATTGCGTCGCGTACATTCACCGTGACGAATATCGGCGAGGATACGCTCTATTTGGGCACGGCTCCGTCCCTGCCCGCCGGGTTCCGCTTAGGTGCCGATCGTCTGGTCGCCAGTCTGGCCCCAGGCACATCGGACACATTTGTTGTCGAATTCCTGTCTGTCACGGCAGGCACCTTCGGCGGCGATGTCGTGATTTACAACAACGACTCCAACGAGAGTCCGTACAACTTCACAATCATGGCGATCGCTGGCAGTCCTGAAATCAATGTCAGCGGAAAGGGTTTGACGATTGTCGATGGGGACACAACGCCCAGCACAGCGGATGACACGAATTTCGGCACCGTGCCTCTGAACACGATTGCATCGCGCACATTCACCGTGACGAATACGGGATCAGACACACTCTGGCTCGGCACGACTCCGTCCCTGCCCGCCGGGTTCCGCTTAGGCTCCGATCGTCTGGTCGCCAGTCTTGCTCCAGGCACATCTGACACATTTGTCGTCGAATTCCCGTCTGTCACGGCAGGCACCTATGGCGGGGATGTCGTGATTTACAACAACGACGCCAATGAAAGTCCATACAACTTCAGAATCATGGCGATCGCTGGCAGCCCTGAAATCGATGTCATGGGAAATGGTTTGAGCATCGTCGATGGCGACACAACGCCCAGGACAGCGGACGGCACCGATTTCGGCACGGTGCAGTTCAAGACGAATGTCTTGCGAACATTTACCGTAAAGAATACGGGATCAGACACGCTCTCCCTCGGGACCCCGTCCGTCGTCGGCAGCGGATTCCGCCGAGGCCCCAAGGTGCTGAAGTCCTCTCTTGCACCCGGCGAATCTGACACGTTCACCGTGGTCTTCACATCCACCAGCACAGGGACCAAGACCGGTGAAGTTACGCTGTACAACAGCGACGCGAATGAATCACCGTACAACTTCAGCCTGACAGCCACGGCGCTGGCTCCGGAGATTTCAATCACGGGCAAGAATTCGATCGAAATTGCCTCCGGATTGAACCCACCGAATCTGCTCGACGGAACGGATTTCGGTGTGGCCCTGTTGCACACGCTCGTCAGCCAGACGTTCACGATCACGAATCTGGGCACTGCCGTTCTGACGCTCGGAACTCTCTCAATTACCGGGCAGGGCTTCGGGAGTATCGGCGCCGGTTATCCATCGTCGCTCGGACCGGGCAATTCTGCCGACTTCACCGTGACGTTCCTGTCTTCGATCGCTGGACCATCCCCTGGGCAGATCGAGCTGAGCGACAACGACGCAGATGAGGCGCCGTACCGGTTCACTGTGATGGCCAATGCGGGCGATCCCGAAATTGATATCACAGGAAACGGCGTGAACATCATGGATGGCGCTACAACACCACCAAACACAATGGACGGCACAGACTTCGGAACCGCTGTTCAAGGTGCTCAGGGCGTTTCGCACACGTTCTATGTGAACAATACTGGAACGGCACCACTCAGGCTTGAAAATGTATCGTTGCCGAGTGGGTTTGTCATTGGCGACGATGACTTGAGTCGTGAAATTCCTCAGGGCGGTTCCGACGGATTCAAAATCACGTTGGATGCGACCGCGACCGTCGGCGTCAAGTCTGGCATTGTTACCATTGTGACAAACGATCCGGATGAAAACCCGTTTACCTTCCAAATTCGCGGCGTAGTCGAAGAGCCGATCGCAGAATGCGCGTGCCTGTATGAAAGAAAGATTACTTCTCTCGGTGGAAGGGATATCGTGCCCACACCGTTTGACGATCTTCCACTATTACTTCAATCTGCCATTGACAACAGTCGGCCAATTTTCACGGAGATTTCAGGAAAGTATGAAGTCCAGACGATCAATGGTGTTTGGGTAGAAACACCCGGCCCGCAATGGCTCATCAAATCGTTGGGCGACACGGCGGTGAAACCAACTCCGTTTAATCAGCTTCTGCCCAAACTCCAGGAAGCGATCTACAACAACTATGTGATCAGTTCCGCTACCAGCGGCGATTATCATTTTCTGCGACCGGACGGGTCTGTTGGTGATACAACAGGACCGAAATGGCTTTCCGATCCGGCGGTGCAGTGGGTCTTGAAGCTTGAAGCGGAAAAGTCCAAATACCAGTGTTATCAGTTCTACGAAATCCTGGAGGTCGGAGCGTTTTATGACACGCTCATTCGGGCGACGGAGAACCTTAGCTTTTCGACTGTGAGTGATGCCAGTGCAGAGGCGTCCTTTCACTTTGGAGAAATATGGAGCAGCAAGCCGATTCCGGATACCGATCCTGACACCGTCGTTCATGAATCCGTTCACGCGGAAGACTGGAGGCACGGCTGGTACGTGAAAGCAAATGCTATCCTCACAGGTCCTACACTCGAAGAAGCAGAAGCTCTGGCGTGGACCACCCAAACGTTGACGGGGTTGTTCAGTGACCTCAAACGGATTGAAGACTCACTCTGTGGAACTGGTGCGACGAATGAGAGGACTCAAGAAGCATGGTCGGCATTTGTGTCTGCGCTCAACAGCGTATTTGCTGTCGATGTAGAATGGAGAATTGGCCGTTTCGGATACACGCGAAAAGTAACGGTAGCCGACGTCAATGATGTTGGAGCCAAACTTGGACTCGGAATTCCAGCCCTCACGCTGCGACAGAAATACCTTCAGATGGGCGTTGCACGGGGATTGACACTGAATTTGCCTTCTGTAGACGTCCCAATTCCATTCAATATCTGACCAAATCGGAAAGAGTACTTCATATGGCATTGCGCAAGTCAATTTTTCGTGTTTCTCTGGCGACTGCGCTGACACTATCTGTAATCCTTGCATTTGGCTGGTTGCCGATAAGGTCGTGGCATTTGGAACCAATCCTGCACCTGTTTGGAATGATTTCAGAAGATGAATCGGCTGTGAATACAGAGCTACAGCGATTTCGAAAACTTGCGAAGTTCGTGATCTGGGCATGGGAAGATGGACATATTAAAGATCTGCCAACAGAACTTGACGATTATATTGCGGTGGATTTCCCCGATAAGGCAAGCGAATTTGGCTCCCGACCCGTATTTCGATACCTTGACAAGGGTGTCGATCCGTGGGGTTCAAAGTTCATATTCACCTCTGAACTGGTTCGCGGCGATGGCAGATCGGGCGAACTCCATCTGACAGTCCGTTCGGTCGGGGCCAACCGTATCGATGAAAACGGCAATGGGGATGATATTCAAAAAAAAATGG
>JAYSPO010000115.1:0-10977 GCA_043722015.1 Candidatus Kuenenia sp.
CCGGAAAGCAGCACGCGCAGATTCGCAAATTTCTGCCAGGTGTCCCCGGACATCTGCGACAGCAGCGAGTGCTTTCCATGGACGACTTCGTCATGCGACAACGGCAGCACGAAGTTTTCTGAAAACGCATAGATGCCGCGGAACGTCAGGTCATTCAGATGATATTGACGATAAACAGAATCGCGGCGCATGAATCGCAGCGTGTCGTTCATCCATCCCATATCCCATTTCATGGTGAATCCCAGACCGCCAGTGTAGCATGGTCGTGAGACACCAGGCCAGGCGGTGGATTCTTCCGCGATACTCATGGTGCCGGGGAATTCAGCGTGCATCAGTGTGTTGAACTGCCGCAGGAAATCGATCGCGTGCAGGTTTTCACGTCCGCCGTATTGATTCGGAATCCATTGCCCCGAATCTCGCGAGTAATCCAGGTACAGCATCGACGCCACTGCATCGACGCGAATTCCGTCGATGTGATAGACGTCACACCAGAACCGGGCGCTGGAAATCAGGAACTCCGTCACTTCCCGCCGACCGTAGTTAAAAATCAGTGTGTTCCAGTCGGGATGGTACCCCAGTCGCGGGTCAGAATGTTCATACAGGCATGTTCCGTCGAACATCGCCAGGCCATGCGTGTCAGTCGGAAAGTGTCCGGGAACCCAGTCGATCAGCACACCGATGCCGCGCTGATGCATATGATCGACGAAATACTGAAAATCATGTGGCGATCCGAATCGTGCCGTGGGCGCGAAGTAACCGGTCGTCTGATACCCCCAGGATCCGTCAAACGGATGTTCGGTGATCGGCATCAACTGGATATGCGTGTAACCTGTTTCAAGGACATAATCGGCCAAGGCATGAGCCAGTTCGCGGTAGTTGAAAAATGTTCGACCATCGTGGGGACGTTTCCATGATGCCAGATGGACTTCGTACATCGACACAGGCGCTTTGAGCCAATTCGTCTGATCCCTTTTCCGGAGCCAGTCCTGATCGTTCCACTGAAAATCGCGAAGGCTCCAGACGATGGAAGCCGTCTGCGGGCGCATTTCATGGTAGAAGGCAACCGGGTCAGTTTTTTCGAGCAGGTGCCCGCTTTGAGTTCTGATCGCGTACTTGTAGCGCGTTCCCGGGAGGACGCCCTTGATGATTCCATGCCAGACGCCGTTGTCGCTGGAATCCAGCCAGTCGCGTCCGGCAGTCCAGCCGTTGCCGTCTGTGATGACAGAAACTTCACGAGCATTCGGAGCCCAGACCGCGAATCGCACGCCGCCGTCCACCAGATGCGCGCCCCAGTGGCGGTACAGAGTTGTCGCATCGGCCGCCTGATCAAATGTGCCAGGTGGGTTTACCGCAGTGGGTGCTGGCAAAGGTGTTGTTTGTTTTGACATGGCGTCTTATGGCAAGCCCGAATGGATGAAACGATGGCGATTTTCGACTATCCCCTGCGACAACGAAAGTTTGAATTGTCTCCGAGATCAATACGAGACACAACTGGAACTCAGAACTCGCCTCTACCGTTTCTCAAACAGATCAGGAATTCGGGGATCTACTTCAACGATCAGCCTCAGTGTGACCTGCTGCCCGTCGGCGATTCTCCCACAGGCGAGTGAACAAGCGACTGAACTGTGGCGCAGATCCAGGATTGCTGGTGGTCACGGTGGCCACTTCAGAGTCTGCCGCAGTCGCTCGTTTGGCTCGGGCGTCAGGTGCAATTTGCAGTGCCACCACGGGCGAATCCGTGACCGCTGTCCTGTCGTCCAGTCGGCGTTTTGCCCGGGAAATCAGCGTGTCTGCATCAGGCGCCAGTTCTGCATCTGGTGAGAACACTCGTTCAGTGCCGCTTGAATCGTTACTCGTGATCCTGCCTGTCTGCTGAAATTGCCGCACATCAGCGCCCAGACTGGTAATCGATTCCACAATTGGAAATACGTCGTGGTCGCCGGAGATTCCCGGTGATTGCAGGTCCCAATCGACTTTTTCAATCGGGACCGGGAGTGTGAAGAATCCGCTCTGGCCGAGTTTTGTGGCAGGTTCGGGTGCCTGTTCAGGAATTTCATCGACGGCGTCCCTGATTGTCCCGGAATGCTGATCGACTCCATCCACAGCGTCCGCTAAATCGCTGTCGGCAGACTGAGCGAAAATCAACTGACCATCTTGCCAGATCTTGAGACCCAGGAATGCTGGTGACGCTTCGTTTTTGCTCAGTGCGGGCACGTGATCTGAAATCTCGTGAACAGCACTACGCACGTTGCGGAATAATTCAAACGATCCTTCTTCCCGGCTCGGCAAACGATGCAGGATCTCGTTCATCAGAATTGCATCCGTTGTGCGCGTAATCGGGATCTGATTGATCGAAGCTTGTTGCAGCACTGAAGCCGTCTGTAAACACAGCCTTGCCAACTGATTTGTGGCCAGCATTCCGCAGTCCGCCAGCATCAATTGCTTTGCCTTTGTCTGCGAGACCATCGAACTGGCCCCGAGCGGAACTTCTCGTCCGAGTGCCAGCCATGTGTAACGATCAAAGACCGGCGTTCGATTCGACATGCGAGAATCGCCGAGATCGATAAAGCCAAAGTTTGCAGGACTATTTGCTGCGGCCACGAACCGTTCTTTCGTCGGTGGGCTTCGTAACTCTGATTCCGATACCGATGATTCCGATACCGATGATTCCTCCGTGAATTCCGCCTGTTCCAGTGGCGTCAAAACGTCGTCTGCGATAGCACCAATTGCAGCGACATCAGCCTCCGATGAGTCAGCCTCCGATAGACTCTCGTTGCCATCGATCCAGACAATTTCCGGGGCAACTCTTTGAACAGGAACTGACGATGCATTGACCGAAATCAATGGACTTGCAGTGTCCGGAAAAGTAATACACCCCCAGGGCTCACAGTCAAACTCGCCGTCGGGGTTCAGCAGATTCACGATATCGCTGTCGTCAACATCTTCAATGGAAATGCTGTCTTCTGAAGACTCAGCAAAGAAACGACGGCCAACCTCAAATGGTGCCGAGGCTTCGTGGCGGATCGCGACACGTTCCGACCTGGCGAAATCAGCAATCGCTTGTGGGATGCCGAACTCAAAAACGGACGACGGTGTCGGATCACGCACCAGTGAAGCGACAGCGTCTTCTTCGCGGTCCGCGACTTCAATGATCGGTTCGACTGCACTCGACCTGGTCGCCTTGATTAAACGTGAAGGTGCCTGCGTCGCCGGACGAACATTGGCGCCATTCACCGATGGTCCCCCGAATTCAATCACACCGGGTGAGAGAGTGGCCGGCGCCGGAGTTGGTCTGCTGACGGTCGCCGTGATCGTCGGTGAAGCAACCTGAGCGATCATCATAGCCGGCGAAGCAACGTGACCGATCGGTTCTTCCGCAGTGTCTTCGTCGTCTGACAACGGTGACTCGGAGACGTCGGTATGAGGCGATGCGTTCCAGTTGTACTGCAGGTGCTGCAGGCGACTGAGCGCCGTGCGCACCGACTGCTCAGTCGCGATCTTTTCTCCGCATTCC
Organism: Candidatus Kuenenia sp.; assembly: GCA_043722015.1. Taxonomy (GTDB): domain Bacteria; phylum Planctomycetota; class Planctomycetia; order Planctomycetales; family Planctomycetaceae; genus SXXK01. The sequence goes on from JAYSPO010000115.1 coordinate 3,515, forward strand.
GCAGCCACGACGAGCGTTTCGTCCGCAAGCAGACTCAGGCAACGCGGGATTCCGTCTGCTGCCGTGGCAATCAATTCCAGAGCCGAAGTCGTCAGGACTTTGGATAACCGGCCTCCGGCGAGTTCAATCTGTTCCTGCAAAAAGCGGATGGATTCGACAGACTTCAGCGGCTGCAGGAACGCATGACATCGGATCCGTCGACAGAATTCAGCGTACTCGGATCGTGCGAGTTGTTCTTCAAAAGAAATTGGCGCTGAGACCAGACAACGCACCAGATCGCGCCCGTTCCATTCTTCTTCCGTACACGCACGCAATTCGTTCAACACCGCCAGTGGTACAAGTTGAGCGTCATCAATCAACAGCAGAATCGGGCCCCAGAGCTCCGCTGTGCGCCGCATGTGGTCCATGGCAGACGATCGCGTCGTCGGCAGCACTGAATCTGCGGCGTTGGGCTTTGTCGGACTCTCGCTGCCTGCTTTCATGCGGGAAGCCTGCAACAGAACGCCAATCAGATCGACAGGTGTTCCCAGACTGGCACCGGAACAAACGAGCACACGGCCTTCGTGCGACAATTGTTGTTGAATGTGCCGCAGCAATGAAGTCTTGCCGCTGCCTGGGACTCCAGTCAAAACGGCGATACCAAGATCTGATCTCAGCGCGTGCAACAACTGTGGCAGTATCGTGCGGATCGATTCTGATACGAAGAATGCTCGAGACGCATCCGCTGAATGGAACGGCTGGCGATGAAATCCAAAGTGTGTTTCGTACATGACCAATCCGTCCCTGGATGCTGGCACTATTCCGGCAGAATTTACCGGTGCCCTCGTCGCGCGGTTTCCCCCGTGTCATCATCGAACGGGAATAACCGCGTTCTTTAGCGCAACCACTTTGCGCGGCAACGACGAGCCATCCAGAACAGATTCAGCAATATGCACGCCGACCTAACCCGCCAATTACCCGGACTGTCTGATTTACCAGGTGTTGCCTCAGACTGCGCAACTGATACATCGCCGCCGCTGTTGAACATTCTTCCCATGAACTCGCATGTTCACATCCGGAAACAGCAACTTCCAACCGGGCCACAGAATCGGCGCACGCCTGCCAGAACGCGGGTGAAATATCATCCGATCGCTGCACGCGGACAAGAGCGACCTCACACAACCGTCGCGATTCGCGTGGCAGCGACTTCTTCCTGCGACAGAGTTCAATCGCCTCTCGCAACATTTCTGCCAACGTAAGCCGAGATTCGTTGGCGGCGGAAGCGGCGGCGAAAGTACCCGGTAACCTGCCGAACAATATTCCCGTGCGACTGGCGGCAGTCGCTGCCGCGAAACTCAAGCAAGACTGCAACGCCCGACGTCGATTGATCATCGCTGATTTCCCACTTCCAAAGTCAACATAAGCCCAGACACGCACTGCCTGACGTCCACGTTTTAGCAGGTCGAACGGTTCTGCGGGAGGGGATCTGCAAATTAATATGAAGTCCCGACTCCAATCCTGTTGCGACGATATCTGCTGTCATTTGACGACTTCCCGAATCGCCTTCAGTATTTCAGGCCCTGTCGCCGCCATACCATAGCGTTCCAGACAACGATCGCGAAGCACCGCATTCGACGGGATTGAGCCCGCGTCGGCGGATGGCAGGTTCAAAATGGCGTCGATGAGCGCCTTTCGCGAACCGGGTTCATAGAGTTTTCCAGATTCCAGATCGGCAACACGTTCCGGAAACGCGCCGTGGTTCGGCAACAGTGCCGGGACGCCGGCCAGTGCGGCTTCCAGAACATACAACCCTTTCGGTTCGTGGTACACAGTCGGAACGCACAGCCAGTCAAACGACCGCAGGATCCTGAATTTCTGGTCTCGGTCCGCTGGACTGCCCTCCCAGCGAATCTGCCCTTCGCCCGCCAGTTTCTGCACCGCGCTCAGTCGTTTCTCGAATTGCGTTCGATGAAGTTCCGGCAGAAATCCGGCGATCACAAAGTCGATATCGCTCCGTTGTGCGACGATGTCTGCAGCAGCGTCCAGAAAATGATACGCGCCTTTTTCAGGACAAATCCGAGCGAAGTAACCAATCGTCGTGCGACGAGTTTCCGGGGTTCCGGTGGCTGCGACGGTGTCGATCAGCTGCCTGTCAGTATGCAGGTCATGGTTTGTACGGAATGAATCTGCATCGACGGTGAGCGGTATCGTGCGAAATCGGGTCGTGGGCAAATCCAGATACCTTGCCATGAATTCGGCGTAGTACCGACTGTGTGTAAACAGGCGATCAAAACCAGCGGCATGCTGCGATACCAGTTCTCTGGCCTGAGATTTCCATGGTTCCGTCAGCGCCTCGAGAAAAATATCGTCGCCTTGCAGGAGGCACGCGACGCGCCCCGGAAAACGGGACTTCAGTTCCGGCAAAATGCCCGACAGGAGTGCGTTACTGAACAGCACAACGTCCGGTCGCAGATCGTCACACAGAAAATCGATCAATTCCTTGATCTCAGCCTGTTGAGGCCCCGCAGATCCGCGCAGCAAATCGATCGCCAGGGCACCCAGTTGACTGGCGTCGGTGCTGCTGCTTCGCTTTGACAGAAACTGCACGATCGACGGACGATCCAGCCAGCGTTTGAAGAGCCTCGGCAACAGTTTCCAGCCCGGCAGTTTTGAGTCCAGATAAACATTGACTCCGCCAAGGAACACCCGCGACGTGGATTCATTTTCTTCATCGACACGAATTGGCGTATAGGTCGGCACGAGGACCGCATCCGCTCCGGCCAGCCGCAGCGCGCGCGCGAGCGTATTGTCCTGCATACACGATCCACAGAACATCCCCGCACCGCCAGCTGTAATGATGGCAATCTTCAAGGTTACACCCACGGCAAAGCTCCGTTATTCGCAAGTTCCCTGAATCTGATTCGAGGTTTCCGGTTGCTCCTCGACCTGCCAATGAGCAAACTCGCTACCCCGACACTCCGTCATCAAGCCCAAGTTCTCTCAACCCTGTCTTTGTCTCGGCGGCCTTTGCGTCTCCCTGATCTTGTTCAACTTTCATCTGAAAGCTGACCTCGATCTTCAAATCCGGTGACGTAGCGTATTTGCTGAGAACCTTGGTGTAGAACTGCATCCATTTCTGTGGTGGAACGTTGCCGCTCCATCGAATCGTGCGTGGACCAGATGTCTCAACGATCTCTGGCACGTCGTCCTTCCTCGCGATGCGGACTTCGGCGATGGCTTCACTGCCGTCAGCTTTTGCAGACGCGGTGAACGCGCCTCCGTCCTTGCCAGCTACAAACATGCCCTTTGAGTCAATTGAACCACCAGTCGCAGTCCATTCCACTTCGGCGACCATGATTGGTTGCCCGTATTGGTCGAGCCCTGAATACGAAAATGCGGCCTTTTCACCAGGTTTCACAATCACATGTTCCGGGCGAACAACCAAGTGAGCAAGTCGCGGGGGTTCCCGGAGCTTTTGAGCTTCGTCGGCTTTGAGAATGAAAACGTCATCCGAGATCTCTACGTCTGCATCGAACAGACTCTCCTTCAGTTTTTGCAACTTCAATCGACCGGCAGAGTCTTTGATCGCGTAGCCAATGATGCCGTCGGTAACGCCAGCCGCGATTGTGCGTTTGATGGATTCAAGATTGATCAATCTCGGCAGCATCGGTGACGAGTAGAAAGCATCCCGAACGGCCTTGGTCGACCACTCATTCATTGAGGCTGGCCAGTATGTGATCAGTTTCCGTGCAGGAATGGCATCGACGATCTCGTCGAGCCCTCCACTGCTGCCAAGACGTTGCAGATAGATTTCCAGGAGCGACCCGGCCGAACTGGACGTAATCGCGCCGAGGTCAATGTGTTTCAGCTTGTTGTCTTTGCCAAGCAGGTACAGATGTCGGTACGCTCGAAAGATCGACTCATCCAAATCTCGCTGAGCGTTCTTCAGATTCCGGGCGAGCAGGTTGGTCTGGCTGGGATCGATGCGTTTCTTTGTTTCTGCATCGTCGTCGATATCTTCCCATGCCAGCGCTTCCCGAGCCTTATCCTGAAGATTCTCGGCTGGATCGACTGTGACAAAAATCAGTGCCGATTTGAAAGTTCGCCCTCTGGTGCCTGAATCTCTGACGATCGTCTCCATGAGCTGCAGTGTGGCCTTGTCCTGAGCTGGATAGTCCGTGCTCATGACGACGAGCGTCAGCTTTGGATATTCTTTGACATCATTGCTTTGACGTGGAAAGAACTCGCGCTCGACCAACTTGCAGGAATCTGTCGTGTTTTTTCGAAGCAAGTCGTCGGTGCGTTTGCGGATTCGGTCTTCGATTGGCTTCGGCTGCACCCCGCCGCGCCGTGAGACCAAAACCTGATTCAGATTCGGAGCCAACCCAAAGCGATACCGATTCCGCTCCCACTGCAGATAGAAACATGTACTTGAAAGTCCCTCCAGTACGGTGTCAATGTCCGCCGTATTGAATTCCGGTCCGCAGACTCCCGTCTTGATTTCCGCAACGGATGCCTCAGCTCGGCTCTGACTTTGTCCCCCGTTGGATTCAAAGAAGATCGCCGTCGCAACCTTGCGATGCATCTGCGCCTTGCTGATGGCCTCCGTGGATTCTTTGTCCAACTTCAGGCTGTGCGACTGACCGGACTTTCCGGCGATATCCGTCGTGACTGGAATCTCCAGCTCGCTCGCACCGAGTTGCTCAAAAATGGCCGCCCGGAATTGTGCGTTCTCCAATGGAGCAGAACCCAGTGTGATCAGTGGTTCGCGAGAATCCTTTCGATGGTCTTCTTTGAAATTGTGTGACACCCACAGGGCGAGCAGTCTCAGGATGCCGCGAGTTCGCTGAAATCTAGGCAGACTCTGCCACTTTCGTTCGAACACTGAGATCACAGACGGGTGAAAAGGATACGACGCCTTGAACTGCTCAAGGGCTGAATCACGATCCACGCCTGCAAGTTCCGAAGAATGTTCGCTGGCCCATTCAGCGTACGCCGCGACAGTCGCCTTGGAATCCGTATCAAAACCGCTCCATTCGAACAGTCGGCGACGAATAATCTCCGACATCTCTTTATCAGCGGACATCAGGATCGCTTTGCCGACGCGGTCGCACAGCTTCTTGATGGAATCGTGATCCCGCTGATCGTCAGGATTCATTTCCAGATCAGAACGCGGAATCGAAACGCACAAGACTGCGTTGTTGCGTGCGCGAATCTCTTCGCAAAGGTTCTGGAGGAAGTTGAAGAACTGGTCCCGCATGCCGATCTTGCGGCCAATGCTGACGTAGTTCATCAGCTCGTCCATCAGAATCAGGATCGGGCCAGGAGGCAGCATCTTGCGAATGACATCACCAGCAGGAGCCAGTCGCTGCGCGTCGTGTTGAGCAACGGCGGCGAAGAGTCGTTCTTTCTCTTCCCGCGTTCGCCCCAGTTGCCAGGCAATTTCACCCCACGGCGTCAGGCGAGTCGGCTCACCATCGCCGCTGCGGCCTGTGAGAGCGTCAAATTCAGTTCCGACAAAGACTGCGACATCTGCCTGTGGCAATGAAGTCACGTCCGCCTTTCGGAAAATCGAATCGACGCCTTTCCAGTTCTTCGCTGCGTCGCCCCCGCGTGCCAAATGGTAAAGCGTTGTCAGAGCATGCGTTTTTCCACCGCCAAACTGCGTTGCCATATTGAACACGGCTGACGTTTCGACCTGGATGCCATTCAGGCGTCGGGCCACCTGTGCAGACAGATCCAGCAAGCTTCCTGTCAAAAACGTCCTGTCAAAGAACCGAGCGGGATCCGTGTAATCTTTCGACACATTTTCTCGGCCCGTGCGAATGTGATCCAGATGCACTGCGAATTCAGATGCATCCAGCGGCCGACCATCTCTCAGGTCTTCGCGAGGAGTGACTACCTGATACCAGGGCTTTAGCTTTGCCATAGGAGTTGACTATTCATTGTTTTGGTCGGAGTGGAGGGCAGTTCGAATGAACTGAATCAGATCTTCAAAGACTGGATTCGTAAGCGGCAGATAGCCCTCCTTTGCAGCTTTTCCAAGATGCAGGTCTGGATCGTCCTGCACTGCGATAAATGCGTGCGTCCACGCTTTGGGCGAGAATTCGGCAGTGTTGCGGAGTTTGAGCACACAGTCGAAGAATGCGTCAATGCATGGCGTATCAGCATGTTCCTGTAGAGCATTTCGGCACAATGATTCGAGCATTCCGTCTGCCTGACCGTCCGGAAAGATGTAGATTCCAATGCGGGGCGAACTTTGTGTGATTTCCGCATGAGCAGATGGAACATTCAGCCGGGCATTCAGAAGGCTGCTCTTCACAGACGCCAGCGATCGCACGGCCGCAGTTCTGGTTGCCTGTTGCTCAAGTTGTTCCGCCGTGGCATTTGCATCAGGAACAATGCTATCAGCATCTCGAAGAATCACGAGGGACTGAACTTCCGAAAACGCCGGATCATTCACCAGAATCCTTAGGCTGCTGCCGAGGATCGTCTTTCCGCCCAAGGGAAGGACCTGCACCTGGGCTGATGCCAAATGATGTTCTAACAGCAATTGATCAACAAAGTCTTTGTCATGGGTACCTTCCACAAGAATGATATGCCGAACACCGCTCTCTATTTTGCTCTTTGACATCGCTGCATTTATCCTCGAATCTCGAACTGACCTTCTCGAACGGCCGGGAGCAGTTCCTCGTCGTATCGAACTGATTTATGCCCTTGCTCCGTCCGGTCAATCCGGAAGACCGCCAAATCTTCTGGCTGGGACACAAACGAATCCACTGCCGACATCACTAGTTCGTCATTGTGCGTTGTTGCGACAATCTGCACGTCGTGTTCAACGCACATCCTGCCAAGCAGCGTCCAGAGTTTTGCCATGACGGAATAATGTAACCCGTTATCGATCTCATCAATCAGCAGAAGTCCCTGACGACAACTGGTGACTTCCACAATGATAGAAAAAAACCGCACAAAACCTTCACCGCACGCGGCCAGTGGTATCAGCGATGGCAGACCAAGATCAACATAGACGGAAGATCCGCCATACTCGGAAAGAACTTCGACTCCGCTGACGCGTGGTTCAATAATCTTCAGAGCCTCAACAACATCGTGATCCTGCTTGATGCGAACCAGATGGCTGAACTGACGGGCATCCCGTTCCATCGTAGAGTACGACCGAGCAGACAAAAACGTGCAACGGATGAAGTCGTCCCGTTCCATCGGAATCGTCTCGTGTTGTCGAAGTTCCCGATCGAACTTTGCCTTTGTTACGACTTCGCGATCATTTGCGTCATGGTATGTAAGACGCAGCGAGTCAATCGTCAGTTCATCATACGACGCGGTGCCAACTCCCGACTCCATATCATCGCTACTGGCGGACATCCGAGATTCGATTTCCAGAACGCGATTGCGAATTTCATTGTGCCAGCGCCCCTCCACATGAATCAGAGTCCTGGGATTCATCCCATAGAACAAGCAGCGCCATA
>JAYSPO010000116.1:0-1692 GCA_043722015.1 Candidatus Kuenenia sp.
TCTGCCTGACAAAACTCAATGCAGGAAACGACCAGGAACCGTCCGGAGAATTTTCGAAATTATTCTTCGCCCGGACTCATACTGCGGGCGGCGAACCACGCTCGGGCGAATTTCCAGTTATCGTAAGCCTCAGTGCGGCTTAGGTTTAGCGTCTGACCGGCGTCAGTGACTGAGAGACCCGCAAACAGCCGTAGTTTGACCAGTTCGGCTGCGGTGGAATCTTCAGCGGCCAGTTTTGTCAGAGCGTCATTCAGGTCCAGAATCAAGTCCGGATCAGTGGTATAGGCAAGCGTCAGATCGTCCATCTCGACTCGCTGAGCCGCCCCGCCGCGTTTTTCGGCTTGTTTAGCCAACGCACTATTGACCAGGATCTGCCGCATCGAATTGGCGGCCGCCGCAAAGAAATGGCCTCGCCCCTGCCATGATTGATCGGCCCCAACGAGTCGCAGATACGCCTCATGCACCAGCGCAGTCGCCTGCAGCGTATGGTCGGGCCGCTCCGCCTCCAGTCGGATCGCTGCCAGTTTCCGCAGTTCCTCATACACCAAAGGCATCAGCCGACTTGCGGCGTTGGAGTCACCGGCTTCGATCTGTTTGAGAATCTGCGTAACATCGGACATGAGGCGTATCGATCCTGACATCTGCTGTGCTTAGTCGCAACCGAAGGCACATCATGCTCAACCCACGAACTGCGCAGCCTAACACAAAAGAATGAATGTTTCAGTCAGCAACTCTCATTTCCTTAGGTGCCAGACTAGGTGCGTGTGGTCGCAGGATTCATTGGGCGGGGAATCGTTTACAGAGATTGGCCCGTCACCGGAGCAACCGGCAATCATACGGGTCAATCCGCTCCACTTTCTGTCGCGGAGCTTTCATCGCCTTCAACCACACGACGACGTACGGCGTCATGCGACAGGTTCGGCACTCTTGTGATCCGTTAAGAAAAACTTGACTTTATCTGGCCTGCACAAAGCCGAGACTCGCGACGGTGTCTGACGTGTAGTCAAATTGATGACGAACAATGCAAATTCATGTCGTGAGGTCGGAGAGCGGCGGACTCAAGTTCGGACCACTACGTCAGCAGTGGAAATTCCAACGTCTTTGCGCGCTCAGGATGAACCGTCCTGAGTTAGATGCAATTTCGTTTTCACTCCACTGTGGTGATGTCGACCGACCCCGGAACAGCTCTTCATACACTGCTCCCGTGATCACGACCGACGCGAGAAATTGACGTGGTCTCGACTGCGTCGGTCCGACACACGAATGGCACAAGCTTAAGCGGAAACCGTTCCATGACAAGAGTTTAGGACGCTGTCGAAGCAACGCTATCAACCAGTGCAAGACGACGCAGTTTACCGGGTTGGTTACCCATCGTTCCCAATTCATCGATCGGGGCGTGATAGCATCCATGAATGCGAGAAGAGACAGCATCGTTAAGTGATCTGTCTTCAACCAGTTAGGCTTAAGCTGGGCTGTTAAAAATCTGGTATTGACAAGAAGTTTTGTTAAGGCGAATTTATTCCGGTATCAGTTTGCATTTGAAACAGAATTCCTGCAAGGACGCTGGAATGACCAAAACGCTGGATCAGTATACGTCTCCTACGCGCAAAGTGATTGCGATGCTGCATGTCGGACGTGACAAACTCAGGGAAAAGTATGCGGTCGTGAGAGAAAATCTGCGCACGGCCGAAA
>JAYSPO010000117.1:0-2572 GCA_043722015.1 Candidatus Kuenenia sp.
CTGGCAATTGCCGGAACGGCGCTACGCTTGGTCCGGCCTACAGACTCGCCTCACGGATCGGATTTGTTCGACAGCAGGACTCATGACGGAAGCTCTGCCAAATTGAACACCTGGATCGGGTCCAACCTTTCTCCAGGGACGTGCGTGCCACTACAATGATGACCAGTCGGTTCGCTGCGTTCGTCAAGGAGTCACCTGCCATGCCATCTCCATATCCCGGTATGGATCCGTTCCTTGAGCTGCAGGAAGGGGAGGATTTTCACACCACTTTCAATACTGTGCTGCGAGAATGTCTCAGCCCTTCATAGGAACCAGACTACTGCCCCGTCAGCACTAAGAATAGGGGTTGGGTGGCCGGGGCTGGACTGAGCGAAGCGAAGGAAGCCCCGGGGTTTCGAGCTAGCTCTCCAACCCCGGCCACCCGAAAATCAAGTCTTGACGGGGAACTATCTTGTCCGCGTTGAGCGACGTGTGTATGTTGAACGCGCAGGGACAATGACAGCCGAATGCGAATTGCCGATGCCGATTGAGCGTCGGGAAACCTACCTTGTTGTCCGTGATCGTGAAACGATGCAGGTCGTCACCGTGATCGAACTTCTGTCACCGTCAAATAAACGCCGCAACGGCGATGGGCGTCGTGAATATCTGACGAAGCGGGAAGAGTTTCTGTCCAGCTCAACGCACCTCGTCGAACTGGACTTTTTGCGTGGTGGTCTGCGACTGCCGGTGGTCGGCTCGCTTCCGCCCGGTGACTATTACGCGATCATCAGTCGTGCAAATCGTCGGCCACGCTGTGAAGTCGACGTATGGACGCTGGGTGACAAACTGCCTGCAATTCCGATCCCACTCAAACTCGGCGACGACGACGCAGTTGTTTCGCTGCAGGACGTCTTCGAGACGGTATATCAGCGAGCACGCTACGATTTGTCCGTCAAATATGATGCCGCGCTCGACCCGCCACTGAACGAATATGAGCAGCAGTGGGTCAATCCGAAACCTACTCATCCCGCCCCGGGCGTTTGAGATCATGCGGCTCGCAGACCGCGCCGTACATTTCCGGTCGGCGATCGGCCATGCGGTCGATCATGTGCTTACCGGGAACGCGCACAATGAGTTTGGTGCGGGCTGCGACAGGATCGATGTCCGCGCGGATGATCCCGGGCTTGTCGTTGTCGATGGAGGTCATCGTCGCGCCGACCGGGCTGCAGATGCGACTCTTGCCGATGAACCGGAATCCGTTTTCCGTACCGACACGATTCACGGCCGCAAAGTACACCCCGTTTTCCATCGCACGTGAATTGATCGAAAACTGCGCCATATAGTCGCCGCCCGGTGGCCAGTTAGTGGGCAGCAGGATCATGTCGGCTCCGCGAAGCGCCAGCACGCGCGCGGCTTCCGGGAATCCGCCGTCGTAGCAGATCAGCATCCCGATGCGAACACCGGCGGCTTCGAAAACTTCAAACGGGCGATCGCCCGGTGTGGTGAACCGATCGACTCCCAGATATGGCAGATGGATCTTGCGGTAACTGCCGATCAGGCCCTCAGGCCCGATGAGCACCGCCGTGTTGAATAGCTGCGTGCCGGATTTTTCAAGCATCCCGCAGACCACGAACGTGTTGAGTTCTTTGCAGAGCTTTGCCATCCGCTCAGTCGTTGGGCCGGGAACCGTCTCCGCCAGTGACATGGCGTCTTCGAGCGAATCGAAGCAGTAGCCCGTGTTGAAACATTCGGGGAAGACGGTCAGGTGAGTGCCCTGAGCGACTTCGGAACGCACATGAGATTCCAGAATCGTCAGGTTGGCGTTGACGTCGCGAAAGACGACGTCTGTCTGAATGCCGGCAATTCGCATGGAATCGATTCTTTCAAAGTGATTTCGGAATGTCATCGGCAGGTTCTGCCGATGCACGTTCGATCTTCAGATGGTCCAGAGAAAAGATGTAACGATGGCAACGATTCTATGAAATCTAGCGGGGAGACACGTCGATGAACACCAAGGACGAGCGTGACGCGCCGAATGCAGGCAACGATCGTCATCGGTTGGCGATCTGCTGACCGAATTGTCACCGTCGAATGAAGGTAAGATCCGTGAAGACAATCGAAGGCCGCCCCGGAATTCTGTTGACGCTTGTCGCAGCTCTTGCCTCAAGTGCCCTCCTGACCGGTTGTCAGACAACTATCGGCGGGCAGACTCTGCCCTCGCCTGACTACCTCACCGACGACGTGCAGTACTTCCCGTCCGGACCGGAGTTTAAGCTCACGAATCAGGTTCAGGCTTCTCAAAAACAGGCCGCCGAAAAGAAAAAGCTGGACGAGGGCTTTTGAGTTTTGACCGCTGATTCGCGGTAATTTCCCACATTCAGAATACCCAGCAGGGCGCTCGAGTCATCGACACGAGTGCCCTTTCTCTTTGCGCTGTGGACGATTTACGGGTAAAGCAACGTTTTTCTGTGACACCACATTGTCTGTTTAGACAACACTTGTCTGGACAAGTGTTTGCTGCCGGTCTAAGATCGAGTCAGTCTTTTTGCTCGTCACACGCCATCTCAACATGTTCACCCTGATCGCGCTCGGG
>JAYSPO010000118.1:0-1074 GCA_043722015.1 Candidatus Kuenenia sp.
AACGGCTGTTTCTGATGGCGTTCGATGAAATCAAGTGCGCGGGCCGTATAACGCCGCGTGAGTGACGCCTGTACCACGGGATGCTCAATGGACTTCGTCCCTTCCATGAGTTCCACCAGCCATGTCAATTTCGCCAGAAACGGCTCGCGGGGTTCACCACTCGCTTCCACGGCCGAGACGTCGTTTTCGAACGCACCCCAGGTGGCCCACACGCGCAGCCAGTTGAAGCCATGACGCTGAAAATCGTCAAGATCCTGCCGAATGAAATCTTCCGGTGCGCCGAGGCCTGCGTAGTAGCTGATCCCAAGTAAAAATGCAGGCTCATCGTTGATGATGAATTGTGCGTGCTGCGTCCCCAGCACGGTGACTGCAGCCGCGGTGTCGTGTCCATCGACGACGGCTGCCAGGGTCATACATAACAAGGCCGCAAGGATGCCTGTGGCTCCGCTTGTTCCCGAAGTTTTCATCGCACTCGTGCTCCATGCCGGACTGGAAAGAGACTCGACATCGGTGAGTCAGTTCGCAAAATGCGCTGCATTCACATGGCAGCGTAGTGGTGGACATGCTTTGTTGCTATCGACTCGGCTTCGGGAGGTTCAGAACCCGGCAGAGACGGGAACGACCGGCAGAAAACGCTGAAAATCCACTCACTTGAAGCCAATGCACGGCGAGTGTCGAAAGTTGACTTTTCGGACTGGGACAGCTTGTCCTGAATTGCCGAAAAGAGACTATGTGAGATTGCGGTCGGGGCGGCACGAGCTCACTGAGAATGGCAGCGTTGACAAGCAGGTACTGGAACAGAAATCTGATCTGCCTGCGATTGGCGAAGGTTCGGGCAGGAGGCCCGTCCATGACAGAAACAGAAGTCGTAGAAATCCTGCGGAGCAGTCTCAACGAGCTCCTGCGCTGGGTCGGGTTCGGGACACTGACAGGACTGGCCGCCAAGGCGATCATGCCGGGCCGCGATCCTGGCGGCGCGGTTGCCACGATGCTCACGGGGATCGGCGGCAGTGTGATCGGCTGTGGCATCGCGCTGTTCTTCTGGCGCGATATGGCCATCGACCCCATCAGCTT
>JAYSPO010000119.1:0-3824 GCA_043722015.1 Candidatus Kuenenia sp.
GCGCCTTGCCGGTCACGGGGCAAACAGAACTCCAGTTCCCGAAAGACGTGCCGCCCGGTGCCATCGTGCTGCGTGACGGCTTCGGCTGGGAGGATACGCATGAGACGCTGAATACGTTTATCTGGGGACCGGACGGCTGGCTCTACGGATGCCATGGCGTGTTCACGCATTCCAAAGTCGGCAAGCCGGGTGCGGCAGACAAGGACCGCCTGCCGCTCAATGCGGCCGTCTGGCGCTATCATCCGCAGAAGGACATTTTTGAAGCGTTTATGAACGGCACCAGCAATCCATGGGGCGTGGATTTCAACGACAAGGGCCAGGCGTTTCTCACAGCCTGCGTGATTCCGCATCTGTGGCACGTGATTCAGGGAGGCCGCTATTTTCGCCAGGGCGGCCAGCATTTTAATCCGTACACTTACGACGACATCGGGACGATCGCCGATCACGCACACTATGCCGGCAACATCGCCGATTCTGCGTGGTGGGGACACGAACCAAAGGCCTCCGGCGCGACAGCGGATGCGGGTGGCGGTCACGCTCATTGTGGAGCCATGATCTATCTGGGTGATAACTGGCCCGATGAGTACCGCAATAAGATCTACTTCAATAACGTCCATGGCAATCGCATTAACTGCGACGTCTTGGAACGCGAAGAAGGCTCAGGATTCGTCGGCCATCATGGCAAAGATCTGATGCTGGCCAACGATCACTATTTCCGCGGCATCAATTTGCGCTACGGTCCGGACGGTAGTGTGTACCTTATCGACTGGTACGACAAGAATGCCTGCCACCGCACAAATCCGGAAATCTGGGATCGATCAAACGGTCGCATCTATCGGATTTCTTATGGAGACATAAAAGGTCAGAAATTTGATGGATCGACGTGGTCCGAAGAGCAATTGCTTGCAGCCCACGAACACAAGAATGACTGGTATGTTCGCACGGCGCGGAAACTGCTGATGGATCGCGGTTGTTCGAAGGACATGGCGGATGTGTTCTGGACAATGGCGACTGATCCCACAAAAACAGTTGAACGTCGGCTGCGATATCTTTGGACGTTGCACGCATGTGGTGCGATACAGAAGTCCATGACATTGCAGCTGCTCACGGACAAAGAAGAATATGTCCGAGCGTGGTCGATTCAGTTTGAACTGGAAGACAAATCAGCTCCGGAGTCTGTCTTGAGACGGATGCTGGAACTGGCCACCAACGATCCGTCCTCCGTGGTTCGCATGTATCTGGCTTCGGCGCTGCAAAGACTCCCGAACGATCAGCGCTGGAGCATCGCATCGGCATTGGCAACGCACGGCGAGGATGCCGAAGATCACAACCTGCCGCTGCTGCTTTGGTACGGTGTCGAACCGCTGGTTGCCTTTGATCCATCGCGAGCAGTCGCATTGGCACTGACCAGTGAGATCCCTGCGTTGCGTCGGTTCATCTTTCGTCGTGCTGCGGCTCAGAATGAAACACTGCCTGCTGTTTTGGCGCTACTTGGAACAACAAAAGACGTCGAGCTGCAGCAGTTGATCATGGAAGAAATGATGGCGTCATTTGAAGGGCGCGTGGCGATTCCAATGCCGGATGAATGGAAAGGCACGTACGAAGTTCTGGCAAAAAGCAGTGAGCAGCGCATTCGCGACGGTGCGGACCAACTGGCTGTGCTCTTTGGCGATCAGCGTGTGTTCGGGCCGATGCGAGCGTTGCTTGCCGATCCGAAACAGGATATCGCTCGTCGTCAGCAGGCGCTCAACGTTCTTGTTAAAGGTCAGGACAAAGACACAGCCGATGTGCTGCTGAGCGATGCCGTCCTCACAAACGCGGACCTGCAATCCGCTGCCGTAAAAGCACTCTCGACACTCGGCAACGACCGGACGCCAACCACGCTGCTGGATCACTACAATCAACTCAGCAACGAAGTCCGCGTGGATGCCATCAGTACGCTGGTTTCACGACCGACATGGACAAAGCTGCTCCTGACGAACATCGGGAGTGGTGCCGTGCCGAGCGGTGATCTTCATGCCTACCATGTGCGGCAGATTCTGTCGTTCAACAACAAGGAACTGAACGATCTGCTGAAGGCGCATTGGGGTGAGATTCGTGAAACCTCAACCGATCGAAAAGAGCAGGTGGCAGTGTGGAAGAAGGAATTGACTCCGAAATCGCTCGCCAAAGCGAATGTCGGAAACGGTCGCCGAATCTTTCTCAAGACCTGCCAGAATTGTCACCTCCTGTTCGGTGCCGGTGGCCAGATCGGTCCTGACATCACGGGTTCCAATCGATCCAATCTCGATTACATTCTGGAAAACATGCTCGACCCCAGCGCGGTCGTGGGGCGCGATTATCAGATGACGGTCGTCGCATTGAAAGATGGCCGCGCGATCAGTGGATTGCTCAAACAGGAATCCGACAGCGCGCTCACAATTCAGACGATTAACGACAAGGTGGTCGTGCCGAAGTCTGAGATTGAAGAACGCAGTTTATCGACCGTCTCCATGATGCCGGAGCGACAGCTTGATCCGATGACAAAAGACGAAGTTCGTGATCTGATTGCGTATCTGGGCAGTCCCAATCAGGTCGTGCTGACAGGCCCTGCATCTCCGATCGATGCGAAGTCGGGCAAAGTTCCCGGCGCGATTGAAGGGGAGTCGATGAAGATCGTAGAGAAAACCGGTGGGACAGCCGCCAGCCAGAATATGGGTGGCTTCAAGGCAGATCACTGGAGCGGCAACGATCATCTGTGGTGGACTGGTGCCAAACCCGGCGATACGCTGGCTCTGGAAATTCCCGTCGAGCAGGACGGAACGTACGATGTTGAAATCGTCTTCACGCGGGCTCGTGACTATGGCATCGTAAAACTGGCAATTGACGACACTGTTCTTGACGCGGGCGTGGATCTCTACAACGGTCCCGATGTCATCACCACCGGCGTGTTGACGTACCCTACGGTCCTGCTGAAAAAGGGCAACCATCGCCTGAATCTGGAGATTATGGGAGCCAATCCAGATGCGGTGAAGGGCTATATGGTGGCTGTGGATTATGCGCGACTTGTGCCTTCGGAGAAGTAGCGGGAACGAGGCACAGGTGAGCCGCGAAGGAACGCAAAGATCGCAAAGAGATTGTTGGGAAACTTGCTCTGGGATTCGTCCTGAAGGGGCGACGGAATCCAGCCTGGGCCAACGGCCCAGGAAATCGGCATCGTGATCAGAAACGCCCTGAAAGGGCAGGGGAATCGCGATTCTGGTACCCTTTCAGGGTACTAACACGCCATGAATCCTGACCTGGGGCGGCGTTTGTCGCGGAAGCGACCTCACTTGCCCCAGGCTGTATTCCAGAAGCCTTTCAGGCTTATGCACCTGCAATTTTTCCAGACGCAATTTACCACGGCGCACTTCATCTGTCGTTGAACCCGTCGGATGGATCAGTACGGCGAGTGGGATTGCTTTCGGGATTGACTGGCGTTAGGAACGAACCATCTCGATCTAGGTCCGATTCAAAACGATCGACACGAGGCGTGATTGGTACTTGTGGCTCGAACAGGTCATCCGTCCTGAAATCTTCATCCGGAAACCCAAGCCCGTTTGCTTCGTTCACCAGCGTCTGAAGTCGCAGATTGATGATTTCTGCCTGTGCGGCTTTGCGTTTGTCGAGCTGTTCCCGGAGAGTTTTGACTCGCTGTTCAACTACCTGCAGTTCCTTCTCACGCTGTTTCAGATCGCTTTCAAACTGAGTGGTCAATTGCTGCTGAATCACGTCAGCCGCCGCCTGGCGTGCGGCTTCGTCGTTGCCTGTCTTGAGTGACTGAACTGCGGCCTGAAGCTTCCTGG
>JAYSPO010000120.1:0-5092 GCA_043722015.1 Candidatus Kuenenia sp.
GCAGCCATTTTCCGATGTCACACACGGAATCATGCAGGGTCTGTCTGACGCTCTCGACGGAGCAGATTTTCGGCTTGGCGGCATACACGTGGCAGGCGACCGACTGCACTGGACGACTCACGTCTACTACAATGCCGCCCAGTACGACACGGCAACCCATGGATGTTGCTCACTCGATCTGAGTCAGCGAAGTGCTCAGGGGCCATGGCATCTCGGCGACGGCGCGTCGTCAGCGCCGGAATGCCACTCGGACAAACATGCAGGCTATATTTTTGAGATCCCGAAATCCGAATCGGAAAAATGGTTCGGCGGCAAGAATCTGATTTCCGGACTATGGACAGCAACTGGACAGCAGAATTCCAGTCATGGTCCTCCAATGTTTGCTTACAGCCTGCCGGACTCACTGCCAGCTGGCGGTTCCATTGAGTCTCTGCCCCTGGTGTGGTATTCCATGGCGCGGCCACTCGATCAACATCACCCGGCAAATCGCTGGGGTGGTGGAGCCTGGATTACAGCCGGAAACAAACAGGCCGTCATCATTATCGGGCAAATGTCCCTGGGGCCGGTCCATTATGGCCTTGCCCGCCCGGAAGACTGCGATGAAAACAAAGGCTACCACGGGACACCCTACGAATCGCAGGTCAATTTCTACTCACCGGCCAGCTTGATCCATGTGGCTCACCGAGCCATGAGTCCCAACGATGTTCAACCGTGGATGCGTTGGACGGACCAATCAGAAGGCGGAGGCTTCGGTCAGTATCTGTTTCCCAGGTGCTATGGTGACGTCGGCGGAGTTACTTACGATCAGGAACATTCACTGCTGTACGTCAGTCAGCCGAACGCAGGCGCGACGCCCGACCATCCGTGGAGTGCAGCGCCACTGATTCATGTGTTCAGAATCACGGAATGACAGGCATTCCGCCGTTCCGCATCGGCCAGGTCTCACGTAATGCTGGTCTGGTGATGCTCGCACATCACGCCGAGTGCTCGAATTGACGCATCCCTACGCGCGCCAGTTGCGAACGCTGCGGCGGATCAGAAGTCCGAGACCAATCACAGCGGTGACCGTGAATAAGACCGGGGTTGCGTGAGACGGGTTGACAACGTAATGGGTCGCTCCGTGCTGATGTGCCGGATCGCCGTGACCTTCGTGGGCGAATGCGGCTGACGCCAGCATGAGTGATGCAGCGAAGACTAAGACTTGTCGAAGCATGATGAAGATCACTGTCAGGGTTAAGGATGAGTTTGTGAACACTTAGCACAATGGCTCGTTGCACTTACGCAGATCATATTGAGTCTGCACCATTCAACTACGCCAGTCTCTGCTTCCATTCGGCGACTCGAGCATTTACAGATGTTGGACCTCCACTGCCAAAACTCTGCAATGCATGCAGAGCGTTGCGGGTTCCCAGCACGTTTCGTACGTCGTCCTCAATCAGGTTGCAGGCTTCTTTGAGTTCCGACAACGGCAAATCACTCAGACGACACTTACGCGCTTCGCAATGCGACACCAGTCTGCCGACGGTTTCGTGCCCGGTTCGCATCGGCACACCCTTCCTGATCATGTATTCCATCAGTGCGGTGGCATCGAGAAATCCGTCTTCGATCCGTGCTTCGATTTTGTCGAGCTGCAGTTCAGCCCCGGCAATAATGGATGGTGCAAGTTCCAATGAAGCGTGCAATGCGTCGTATGCGGTGAACATGGCGAGCTTGTCCTCCTGCAGGTCGCGGTTGTACGCCATCGGCAGGCTCTTGATCAGGATCAACAACTGCGGAACGGCGGCCATGACTCGCGCCGTGCGGCCCCGGATCAGTTCCAGGACGTCCGGATTGCGCTTCTGCGGCATAATCGAAGAACCGGTTGTGTAGGCATCGGGCAGACTTAAGAAACTGAACTCAGTCGTAAACCAGATGATCCATTCTTCAGCCCATGTACTCAGATGAGCCGCGATCAGGGACAGACAGAATACGAATTCCACCAGAAAATCACGATCACTACTCACGTCCAGGCTGTTCGCAGCCACGGATTCGAAGCCCAGCAGCTTCGCAGTAAGATCTCGTTCAATCGGCAATGTCGTACCGGCTAATGCGGCAGCTCCCAGCGGACTTACGTTGACTCGCTTGCGACAATCTGCCAGCCGTTCACGATCTCGTTGAAATTTTTCGACGTAGGCCAGCCAGTAATGCGCCGCCAGCACTGGCTGGGCGCGCTGCATGTGCGTATAGCCTGGCAGCACGACATCGGCATCCTGATCGCAGCGTGTGAGGAAGGCTTTTTGAATTGCGGTGAGCAGCTTGTCCAGTTCGTCAATCGCATCGCGGGTATAGAGTTTCAGGTCAGTGGCAATCTGATCATTGCGACTGCGTCCCGTGTGCAGTTTGCGTCCGACGTCCCCGATGCGCGTAATCAAGGCGTTTTCGATATGCATGTGGATGTCTTCCAGATCCGTCCGGAACACGAACTGCCCGGCAGCAAGTTCTTCGCCGATCTGATCCAGATGAGCACAGATATGATCACGATCATCGGCGGTAATCAGACCGGCGTGCGCGAGCATTGTGGCGTGTGCCATTGAACCCCGAATATCGACAGCATACAGTCGTTTATCGAAGCTGATGGATTCTGTGAACGCTTCGACTCGCGGATCAGTTGCCTGATTGAATCGCCCGCCCCACGCCTTGGCCATGAACATACGTCCGTTGAAGAATTGTTGTTGGTTGATCAGTCGCTGCCGTCGCCCCGACTTCATTTCAATCCGAAATTGAAGCCAGGCTCATTGTTGTTTGGTGAGCCAGGAGTCTGTCTGAATACTGCCATTATTGTGAGCGGCAAGCGCTAGCCGCCGGTTCTTGCAGGCGAATTACCCGCGGCTAGCGCCTTGCGGCTCACGGTTTTGGAGTATCGGGGCAGACTCCTGGAACGTCTTGGTCACATGATGAATGTAAGGTAGCTTACTCGGGACGCTTCCCATGTTCTACGATGACGGTGGTCCGAATTCCGCCGCGGGGCGTAAAAGCGGCTTCGATCTTCATCCACCTCGGCTGCGTGACTGCGACCAGGTCATCCAGAATCATGTTGGTGACCCGTTCGTAGAACGCGCCGTGGTTTCGATACTGCTGCAGGTACAGCTTGAGTGACTTCAGTTCGTAGCAGACTTTGTCGGCAATGTACGTGATTGTCAGTGTCCCGAAGTCCGGCTGGCCTGTCTTGGGACACATGGAAGTGAATTCCGGGGCGACCGTATCGATCAGGAAATTTCGCTGTGGATATGGATTTTCGAAAGATTCGAGCAAATCGCGGGACGGAGCAGACATGGATGAGTGCGGCCTTGAACAGAAATAAAAGACACGGCGCTGAATATTGAGCCAATGCGCCATTGATCTGAGCGTTTTGTGCCATTCCCGCAGGACTTCCAGAGTCACCGGTCATGGCATCCGTTTTGTTGCCGGATGATAGACGTCTCCTGCGATCTCAACGACCAAATCACCGTCAGAAATCCCCGATTCCCGTTTCGGAAGCAGGAAAGGGCTCACTAACGCTCACAAATGGGCCTGCTACAATACGAGGCTGAGGGCAGGAAACTCGTCTGCCATCAGCCTAGCGCATCAGTCCATTTCGGAAAAAAAATAAGGGAGAACTTGTTCGATGAGTCTTGCGATTACCGGCCTTACCGCTCGTGAAATTCTGGACAGCCGTGGCAATCCGACGGTTGAAGTTGATATTCAGCTCGAAGACGGCACGATTGGTCGCGCTGCGGTTCCAAGCGGAGCCAGCACGGGGGCTCACGAAGCCTGCGAACTGCGTGACAACGACAAATCGCGGTACCTCGGGAAAGGCGTGTTGCAGGCCGTCGAAAACGTCAATGGCGAAATCGCCGACGCCCTGATGGATATGGATGCCTATGATCAAGCCGTTGTCGATCAGATCATGCTGGAACTCGATGGCACTCCGAACAAGGCACGCCTCGGAGCCAACGCCATTCTGGCAGTTTCGCTGGCGACCGCTCATGCAGCCGCCGCAAGTTGCGGTCTGCCACTGTTCCGTTACCTGGGCGGCGTCGGAGCAAACTGCCTGCCAGCTCCGATGATGAATATAATCAACGGGGGAGCTCACGCGAACAACGGCATCGACATTCAGGAGTTCATGGTGATGCCGCTGGGCTTCGACTGTTTCAGCGATGCACTTCGGGCCGGCACGGAAATCTTTCACAATCTGAAAAAAGTGCTCGCCGGTAAAGGCATGAGTACTGCAGTTGGCGACGAAGGCGGATTCGCTCCGGACCTCAAGACCAACGAAGAGGCGCTGCAGGTGATCATGCAGGCCATCGAAAGTGCCGGATATCAGGCTGGCGAACAGGTCCAGATTGCACTCGACTGCGCTGCGACAGAATTTTTCGATTCCAAAACCGGCATCTACACCATCGATGGCAAGAAGCTGGACTCCGACGGAATGGTTGATTTGCTTGACCAATGGGCAAGCAAGTACCCAATCTGCTCAATCGAAGACGGCTGTTCCGAAGACGACTGGGATGGATGGAAGAAACTGACCGATAAACTGGGGGTACAGCTGCAGTTGGTCGGCGACGACCTGTTCGTAACCAACGTAAGTCGCCTCAGCCAGGGAATCGATAAGGGTATTGCAAACAGTATTCTCGTCAAAGTCAACCAGATTGGCACACTCACGGAAACCATTCAGGCTGTGCAGCTCGCGTATCGCAATGGATACACGGCTGTCATGAGTCATCGATCAGGTGAAACCGAAGACACCACGATCGCCGATCTGGCAGTGGCGCTCCGGACAGGTCAGATCAAGACCGGTTCGGCCAGCCGTACGGACCGTATCTGTAAATACAATCAACTGCTCCGCATCGAACAGTTGCTGGGCGACACCGCAACCTTTGGCGGCACGATTGGCTAGGAGTCTGTCCCGATACTCCAGGATCGTGAGCGGCAAGGCGCTAGCCGCCGGTGTACATAGCAGAAATACCTGAAGAAACGGCGGCTAGCGGGGTGTTGATTTAATGGGCTTTTCGCTTGTAGTCCCGGCTTTAGCCGGAATTCGTTGGCGATTTCAGCGAGGATGCCGCCTGAAGGC
>JAYSPO010000121.1:0-5459 GCA_043722015.1 Candidatus Kuenenia sp.
GCTTCGTAGCTGTCGCTCAGAATCTCGGTACACGCATAGATCAAACTGCGCTGCATCCATTTTTCACGGACGATGGTGGCGTAGTATCGCACATGTGCCGCGTGTGGCACGGCTTCCAGAATGTGAGCCAGATAACCAGCACCGCCGATGTTCTCGAATTCGCCGGCCCGGACGAGCTCTTCCGCCAGCGTGACAGCATCAATGCCGCGAATCCCTTTTTCATACATCCGATGAATGGCGGAATACATCTTCTGATGTGCGTCGCTGTAGAAGTGATCGGCCTTCAGCGATTCGCCGACTTCGTCGATGGCTTCGTTCATCAACAGAATACTGCCCAGAACGCCGCGTTCGGCATCCAGATTCTGTGGGGGAAGTTTAAGTCTGTCGTCTGCCATCCGTCCTGACTTCCCCAGATCCCCGGTACCGCAAAAACATGTCGCTGCATCCAGAAAAAATCCTCAGACAACCGAATGTCTGAGGATCTTGATTTTTCATACGAGCGCGAGAACTGCTGAGTCCGTTGCTTCACCTACTCCAGGCTGTGGCAAATGAGTCCGGCGAGCGGAAAGGCGTGAACCCTTCGGTATCTCGTTCTTGTACCGGCAAGCTGACGCATGCCGCTCGCCAATTGTCTCACTCATAACCGCGCCATCGAGATGCAGAAAACTGCATCGCGGTCTGCAGCAGGTCCGGATGCCAACGCATTCCGAAGCAGGAATCAGCCGCTGGTCGCTGAAGGAACGACCCACACCTTGACTTCGCTCTGTACCTTGTCGTGGAACTTCAGTTTCACGGTGTACATACCCAGTTCTTTGATCGGACCATCGAGACGCACATGTTCGGCTTCAACCGGATGTCCGGCGGCTTTGAGTGCTTCGCTGATGTCGCGGGCTACCACGGAACCGTACAGATGATTGTCGGCTGTGGCATGCGCTTCGATGGTGGCGCTGTACTTGCTGACGGCATCAGCAATACGCTGCAACTGCTTGACGCGACCCACTTCGATTGCAGCCAGACGTTCTTTATGTTTTTCCACCATTCGCTTGTTTTGCAAAGTCGCAACTGTCGCCTTGCCCTGAGGCAAAAGGAAGTTGCGGGCAAAACCGGGTTTTACCCTCACGATTTCACCACGTTGACCAAGTTTGTCAACGTCGTGTACAAGGAGTACTTCCACATTGCGTGAAGTTGTTTGAACTGCTCGAGCCATCGGGAACCGATTCCTTTTTCACCGTTCCTGATCGGACGGTTCCAACATTGGAAAACCCCGTTCGATCATCAGAAGTCATTATCAAAATGCTGCGTATCACAGATCCCTTAAAAAGGAACCTCGTCGCCCCCAACTGAGGGCATGTCATCATAAAACGTCTGATCCGGAGACCGATAGGAATCTGAATCCCCGCCTCGGTCACTCATGCTTTCATTCACGCGGCTATCGTTTCCACGGCCTGCTGGCGGTTTGGACGCTGCCGGAGCAGGTCGAGCCGGTCCGCGTGAGGCTGTATTTGCACCTCCGCTTGCACCCGTCGAACCGCCGCCCGCGCCAGTCGAACCGCCGCCACCTGAGCCGCCACTGCCAGCACCGCCGCCATCGCGACTTCCCAGTAGCTGCATGCCGTCGGCAACGACCTTCAGCTTGGAACGCTTCTGCCCCGTTTCTTTGTCTTCCCACGAATCCAGGCTCAATCGGCCTTCAATCAGAACTGGTCGTCCTTTGGCCAGGTATTCGCCAGCGATTTCCGCTGTGCGGCCCCATAAAGTGACCTCAACGAAAGTAACTTCTTCTTTGCGTTCATTCGTTTTACGGTCGGTCCACTGACTGTTGACTGCCAGTGAAATATCGCACACTGCGGTTCCACTTGGAATGTACCGCACCTCCGGATCGCGCGTCAGATTGCCAACCAGAATCACTTTGTTAAATGAGGCCATGAGTCGCTCCGTTTCAGACTCCACAACACTGCGACAGTGGGGAACACACCAGTCACTGAAAATTATTCATCGTCATCAGCAGGCATTTCATCGCGTCGACGATCACCCCGTCCGCGATCCGGTCGTTCGTTCTGCTGAGCTTCTGCCTGAGCCGGCGCAGCACCCGTGATTGCCCCGACGGTCGCATCAAAGATCTGCTGAGAATGAACGATGAACATCTGGCGGATGATTGTTTCGTTCAATTGACACTGTCGAATCAGCGTCTTCATTCCGGCCCCACGCATCGTGAAACACACGATGTAGTGCAGGCCTTTTTTCATACCCTGAATTTCATAGGCCAGCTTGCCGTCCTGCCATGGACGGTGAGCAACCACGGTCGCGCCCGCCTTGGCAAGCACAGTCATGATATCGTTAGTCACGGCGTCCGGGTCAGTCGCAAATTTGCCACTATCGACAAGGAACATGCCTTCATAAAAGTGCTGACGCACTGGATTTTCTGCTACGGCTGACACGAAAGGACTGCTCCTGAAAAAAACGAACCTGACTCAATAACTATTCTTCAGATGATCGATTGTATCGATTCATCGCACTCACGACACCATCCGCAATCCATGCTTCCGCAGAATCCGCGGCAATCTTTGTCATCATCTCTGATTCTGCACGCTCCTCAGCACGAAACCGAGACAGCACAAAATCAGCAGCATCCATCTGCCCCGGAGGCCGCCCAACACCCAATCGCAGCCGAGGAACCTGATCTGTCCCCAGCTTTTGAATAATGTCAGCCAACCCCTTTTGACCACCCGCCGACCCACTGGCTCGCCAGCGGATCCGCCCGAGAGGCAGATTAATATCATCACAAACAACCGCTACATCCTGCGGTAACACCTGGTAGAAACCAGCGATCTGCTGCACAGCTTCGCCGCTTCGATTCATATACGTTGTCGGTGTCACCAACAAAACCTTGCCTGTATCGGCAAAGACTTCCCAGATCACCGACGAAAATTTCGTCTGCGACTTGCCAGGCTGGCAGCGCCGCACAAGTTCAATAATTACATCAAAACCCGCGTTGTGGCGAGTCCCCGCGTATTGAGCACCCGGATTACCAAGCCCCACAACCAGTTTCATCGCCATGAATCCGGCATTGGCCCAGTCATCACCTACACAACCTTGCGCGAATCATATAGCTCAACCAGAACTTCATCTGCCGACGTCACGAGTTTGGCATGGTCTGGTAACTGAAGATCACTGGCCTTGACAGTGTCACCAATCTGCAACGCCCCCATTCGCACGACAATTGACTTTGGAATTCGATAGTCCGGACAATCGATCCTAATCGTTTTCAGCAATTGTCGGACGGCTCCACCATCTTTCAGGCCAACGGCTTCGCCACGAAGCTCCAGAGGCACATCGACGGTTGCCCGACCGTTTGGATCCACGCGGCGCAAGTCGACATGCATCACCTTCGTGCTGAACACGTCCCATTGCAGTTCCTGTACTACTGCCTTGTCTACCGTTCCGTCCACTTCCACATCGACTACAGACGATAGTGTGGCAACCAGCTTGCCAACGGCATCGGCACACACAGAAGCGGAGATACCTGGCTTGCCCAGCCCATAAATATTTGCTGGAACGCGACCGCTGCTGCGCAGCCGTTGAGTCTCAACTTTGCCTAGTGTGGTACGGCGTTCTGCCTTTAGAACAAGATCCTGCGACATCTGGGAGCACCCTGAATCAAAACTCGTTAAAACTAGTGAATTCAATACACGCTCGATGATTTCAGCATACCTGCCTGAACCGCCGAGCACTCGATTCCTGAACTGATAAACCAACTTATGGAAGCGTAATACCACTTCGGCCGGGTTTTTCGCAAGCGGGGGAGCATATCGATCTGGAATTCAACGTTCAACACCAGATGGATAACTGTTATTGAGATTCGCAAAGGCTTCTCATGCTGGCCAAAAATTGCAAAAAAGCCGCGGACACGGCTTTTTTCAGGGTTCCCGTCGCCCAGAGTGCTGCTTTCATGCCGACACACGGTAAGCTGCCCCTCCAGAATCGCTGAGCTCGACGGTGCGGGCCGGCCTGGAAACTACCTGAACAGTCTGAGTTGACTCCATGTCGATTGAAGTTGCCGCCAGCATCTATGACTACCCAAAGTACTACGATTTGCTCTTCGGATCGGACGTGGCGGCGGAATTCCGATTCCTTAAGGCCTGTTTCGCCAAACACGCTGGCTGCGAAGTGAAGCGAGTCTTCGAACCTGCATGCGGCACCGGGCGACTGCTGATCAAACTCGGCAGATCCGGCTATGAAGTCGCGGGAAATGATCTGAACCCCAAGGCGGTGGATTTCTGCAACGAACGGCTGAGTAAGTACAACCTGCCGGAATCAGTCGTCGTCGCGGATATGTCAAACTTCAAGCAGAAGAAGAAGTTCGATGCGTCCTTCAACATGATCAACAGTTTTCGTCACCTCGCGACCGAAGAACAGGCGCGTAGTCATCTGGAATGCATGGCCAAAGCCATGAGCCAGGGTGGACTCTATGTGCTGGGCATTCATCTGGAACCAACATCCTGTCCAGCGATGCAGGAAGAAAGCTGGTCAGCTCGGCGAGGCAATCTGGTTGTCAATTCGCACATGTGGTCCAAAGGAATTGACCGCAAAAAGCGACTTGAACATCTTGGCCTGAACATCGACGTATTCACGCCGACAAAACGCCTGCGAATTGTGGATCACATGGAATACCGCACGTACAAGCATGCGCAATTCATGTCACTCGTAAAATCCGTGCCTCAGCTCGAGATCGCCGAAACGTATGACTTTTCCTACAACATTCGCCAGCCGCATGTGGTGAGTGGAACGACGGAGGATGTCGTATTTGTGCTGCGTCGGAAGTAAAGTTCTTTAATCAACTTCATCTAAGTTCTCTGAAGGTTTTTCAATGGATCTCGAACTGTTGTTGGGCATCATCTCACGCTGGATCCATATCGGCTCCGCGATTGTACTTCTGGGCGGCACGATTTGTCTGAAGTTTGTCGTGGGACCTGTGTTGAAGGATCAGTCGCAGGAACTAAAAGAGGCTGTTCGCGGTCGCTGGAAAAGATTCGTGCATGCCGCCATTGCCGGTTTGTTGCTGAGCGGTCTTTACAACTATCTCAAAGCCTTCCCCCTGCACCGAGGCGACGGATTGTGGCACGCCATGGTTGACACGAAAATCATACTGGCATTGGGTGTGTTCTTCATCGCATCCGTGCTGGCGGGACGATCAAAAGGCACGCAGAAGTTTCGCGACAACGCCGCCAAATGGACCACGATCGCGATTCTGCTCGGGCTGTTGATTGTGGCGATGAGCGGCATCGCCAAAGTGGTGGGCTCGAAGGAAAAGACAAGCGATCCGACCACCGAATTTTTCGTCAAACCTGCGCGCTAGTGCGGCTCTCCAGGTTGAGTTCCAGTGGTGTAGGCCGGACCAAGCGTAGCGCAGTTCCGGCGATTGCCAGACACCTGCCGGAACGGCGCTTGGTCCGGATCAT
>JAYSPO010000122.1:0-5403 GCA_043722015.1 Candidatus Kuenenia sp.
GTTCGCACACAGCGCTCAGCAGCTCAATGACATGTGGCGTTTCCGGATCTATGACAATCGCGACGGAATCCCCCGGCACGACGCAGCGTGAAAGTTCCGGTAGCCCCAGCGGCGCCAGCAGCGCGTTACGGCATTGTTCGGCAAATGGCTGCGACGGTGCGTGAGTTCCCACCAGGAGTTTCACGCCGTCGGTGCGAACGGACGCCGTGAGATTTCCGCTTTGAAGTCTGATTGATTCCGGCTGCATTTCGATGTGACAATTGCGTGGGATTGAAGAGGAAGGCAGACTCAGCGTTTTTTGCCTTTGCGGCTTTCTTTTTCGCGTTGTTGATCAGCCTGATCGCGGGCGGTCTGGGCGGCATCCAGCAGCTTCTTCAGAAAGCCGGGGACCTTGCGGCCTTCTGCCGGAGTGGCAACCTGATTCGCTTTCAATTTTGAGGCTGGCTTTGAGTTGTCATCGGGTTCGATCACTTCCACCGAAGCTCCGGACGTGGGTGTCATAGAGCCGGCCCCAAGCAGCTTGCGTTCCGCAATACTCCACAGACTCGACGCGATAAAATAGATACACAGCCCTGCGGGCTGATGCCAGAACATCACACCCATGAACAATGTCATCATGTTCATCATCTTGTACTGTGCCTCCTGCTGTTCATCTGTGGCAGGCGGCATGAACATTTTTTGCTGTGTCAGAAACAGTCCGACTGTACACAGCGGCAGCACACTAAAATCATATCCCAGATAAGGGATATTGAACGGCAGCCGAAACAGAGCATCGGGTCCGGCAAGGTTTTTGATCCACAGCAGCTTCTGCAGGCGAAGGTCCACTGCCGAATTGAGCGCTGTGTACAGGCCGATGAAAATAGGCATCTGCAGGAACAACGGCAGACAGCCGCCGATCGGATTGATTTTGTGCTTCCGCCACAGTTCCATCTGAGCCTTCGCGAGTTTTTCGCGATCATCCGCATATTTTGCTTTCAGCTCGGTCAGCTTTGGCTGCAGTTCCTTCATGCGCGCCGCGCTGATGGCCTGCTTGCGGGAAATCGGAAACATGAAGCCACGGACAAGAACCGTCAACGATATGATCGCCAGAAAATACGGAAGCCCGAACGTATAAAACGTGTCCAGCAGATAATGCATGCCACGTGCCACAAATCCGAACCAGCCGTAATTCAGCACCTGAGCGGCCGACATTGGTGCCGGGTCGAGAAGTTCGCGCCGCTTCGGCCCCACAAAGAAGGCAAACTTGTGAGTGACCGAGTCTCCATCGCCTTTCGGTGGCAGCACAACCGGGTTGGAGGCCATGCGGATACTGACATCGGACATCCGGGGTTCAACAGGATCGGTCGAGATCAGCACAGGAAAAGTACGTTCAATCCATTTGGTAGCAGAATCTGACCGAACTTCATCGGGGCGATCATCCAGCGGCGCGATCAGCGCTGCGAAGAATTGCACGTCGACTCCAGCGTAGCGAAACGCGGACGTCCATTCTTTTTCTTCCCGCAGGAAATCAAACTGCTCTTTTTGAGGCAAGATCTGACCTTTTTCCTCTTCGGCTTCATCCACGTACTTCCTGACGGTACCAGCGGCCGTCGTCGCGCCTTTTGCGCCGTCAATGAATTCGATGTGGATATCGCGGTACTTCGAGGTATGTTCCTGATTCTCCAGCAGGACACCGACAGGCCCCTGCATTTCGTATTCGATCGACTTCTGCTTGTCCGACAGATTCGTCATCTCAATCGCAACCTGCAGTGTGTAAAACGAGGCATCATCTCGCCACGCTTTTTCAAGTTCCTTGCCGGTGAGGCTGAGTTTCGGCAACGTATAGGTCTTGCGAATTCGCAGTGACTTGTCCGGTGCCTCGTATTCAAAGGTTGCAGAGGAACCTTTTTCATTTTCATCCGTGGTCGCCAGTTTCCAGTTCGCCGTTTCCAGGGTCTGGCCGACCTTCTCAAGCTGCTGGTCGATGACTGCGAAGGCCGTTGAAAACGTGCGATCCGGCGTCGGGGTGTTGCCCACAATCCTGGCCTGCAGCTTTTCGTCCCGCAGATCTCGAAACTGCGGCGAAGTCAACCGCACGCTTTCGATTGCCGCTCCAGCTGAAGTCAGATCAACCGCCAATGCGTACCCGCTGTCCGGGTCGATGGATCCCAGCGTGAGCGCCTCACTCGGATAGCTCGGAATCGTGACATCTGGCGCCGGCGTTGACGGCGCGTTTGGGTCAGCCGGCGCGTTCGGGTCGGCTGCATCGTTGGCTTCGGCTGCGATCGCCTGTTGAGGATCAGCCTTCGCGGCAGCCGCGACCTGTTGATCCGCAGCTTTGGGCTTTTTCTTCTCGGGAAAGAACCTGGGCTGAAGGTACTGACTCCAGAGAATCATGAACAACAGAGACGTCATGAGAAACGTAAAGAGGCGACGGTTTTCCATAGAATCCAGCCACGAAACAAGCGTGGTATCAGTCAAAATTCAAACCTGGGCGCCACGATTTCAGTCTACTCGACGCATCATCGGGCCAAAACGAAGCCCGGCAGGATACCCGAACAGAACGCTGTCGTGTATTCCCGGATCTTTAGAACAGCGTATTCCCGAGACTTTTCTGCAATCCGGAAGCTCGTGCGTCGTCAGAACTGAAGATCTGGGTTGGGTGGCCGGGGCTGGACTGAGCAAAGCGAAGGAAGCCCCGGGGTTTCGGGCTATCGCCCTCCAACCCCGGCCACCCCGAAATCAAGCATCGACGGGCCACTAAACACGAAAACGGAACGTTTCGCAGACGTAACGCCACATCCAGTACGCCGCTGTGCGGTTGGAAATGATAAAACGCCCATTCCCCCGCATCCCCGGTTTCAGCAGGTGTGCTTCCGGCTGATCGCTGCCGTCGGCGAAGTGCAGATCTGCGATCGCTCGATACGCCGTGCTGGCCAGCTGTTCCTGTCCTTGTTGATTGGCTTTCGTTGCCAGCGGCCCGTGAAAGCGGGTCGTCAGGGACTCCGGGGCCATGACTTCACCCTTGGGGGAAATCAGATCCACGCGCGTCAGAAAGGTGATATTCGCCAGGTGATCCAACTTGATTTCCAGCGGCATTTCGTCCTGCAGATCATCTCGGTCACCCTGATCGATATACATGACCGCGTGCAGTCTTTCTGAAGGCGCGATGCTCGCGATTTCCTGTCCGGCTTCAATCAGGCACCCGGCATTCTCAGGATCGAGCGGCGTTCCTGTCCAGCGACCCAATTTCATCGCATCGACTTCGTTCCGCGGCGGTTCCGGTACCCGCTTGGCGGCAACGAGTGTTCCACTCGTTGTCGCGCGGACCACACGTTGCAGGTTCAGACGCACGGTTTTCTGAATCTGCTGTTCCAGTTCCAGCGCTTCAGCAATCGCTACGCCTTCACCCGCAGGATCTTCGTTGATTTTGTACTGACGGATTTCCTCGGTGCGGAAGACCCAGTTGAAAACGTGCTGGAGGAGTTCATCATGTCTTCGCAGATCGTCGGGGCTTTCGAGGATCACGATGACATCGCCCGCCGCGACGGTTTCCCCATTGCGGGGAATGCGTTCATATTCGTCGGGGATCGGAAGCCCTTTCAGAAGATCGAGTTTCGCAGGGTCGATCATGAGCTTGTCCGGTTCCAAAGGAACTGCGATTTCAGCCGCCTTTCTTCTCGCGCTCATCTGGAATTTCAGCAATTCTTCGTAATGTCTGCGGTATTCGTCAGGATCCAGAATCATGCCGTTCACAGGTGCAGGGACCATCACTACGTTCTGTGGTTCCAAAAAGCACGGGGCTTCGTGATACCAGGGAATCGGTGTGCTGAAAGCCACATAGATGACACCGCCGAAGAGCAGCGATGAGACGGCAATTTTTGTTTTGCTCATGGGTTCCATCCGAGGTGTGGCAATGATTTGATAGATACTGCGAAACATGCTGAAGACAATCCCGGCCATGGAAAATATCATGACCGAAATTCCGATGCTCTGCAGATCATACGGTTTGAGCACCGTATACAGAAACATGCTGATCGAAACCAGAATCACCCAGCGATACAACCAAGCCGCAATCGCGTACGTGACGAACCACGCTCGACCAGTTTCCGGCATAAACGGATCAGGCTTCGATTCAATTCCCAGACAGTACCAGGAAAACGCTTCGCGGAGCAGTTTTTCTGACTTCTGACGGAGATTCGGGATCTCCAGATAGTCGCTCATCATGTAATAACCGTCGAACCGCATCAGCGGGTTCAGGTTGAAGATCACGGTGGTAATTGTGGTCACAAAAAACGTGTTGAGCGCGAGGTAATGCAACATCCCGGATTCAGTCAGCCACCAGACATAGATGGCAACTCCCGACAGGATCACTTCGATATACATCCCGGCAGCACCGATGATAATCCGATGCCACTTGTTTCGCATCATCCACGAATCTGTGACGTCGCAATACAGGCACGGACTGAACACCAGGAGCATGACCCCCATTTCGTGACATTCGCTGCCGTAATACACGCAACTGATGCCGTGGCCGAATTCATGGATGATTTTGGCAAGGCCCAGGGTCACCCACAAATACATCAGGTTGGGCCAACCGAAGAAGCTCTGAAATTCCGGAAGTTTACTGCGAAACACTTCCAGATTCGCACCCAATACCAGCCACGATGATATCACAAAAATGATGCATAACGTGGCACAGATCGGATGAAACAGCCAGCTCACGAAGGGAATCATCCCACGCAGCGTGCGCTCCGGATCCCAGCCCGGCAGTCGCAGCGACAGCAGACTCATCAGTGTCTGCTTGATCTTTTCCTTGCGCGTCTTCTGGCGTTCCCGGACGACAGAGGCACCCTGCCCTACGCGATTGCTCACCACCAGTCCCTTGCGATGCAGGTCGGTGATCAGTTGTTGAATATCGCTGAGCGTAATCTGCAGCGTCGGAAACTCGGACTTCAACTCGTCCCGAACCGCTTCCAGACTGCGTCCGCCGTCCAGCAGTTCCAGAATCCGGTACTGCTCAATCTGCAGCCGATGATACTTGAGCGCAACAGGGTCTTTAATGACCTGATAGCCAACGCCAAGATAATCAATTTTGGCAACGACCAGATCTGCACGTTTTCGTAATGGAATGGGTCGCTGGTTGGAAGCGACCATGTTGCCGGAACTCATTCGTCATGCTTCTTCGGAATGATTGTGGCTTCAACGGGCAGCCCTTGCAGCAGCAGCCAGCGTCCGTATTTGTCCTGGCGATTTGGCACATTCACATCCACGTTGAGATAAAGCGTCTTGGATTTCTGGTCCACCAGAGGGCGAATCAATTCAATCGTCCCAATGAAGACTCCATCCTGCTGCGGTGTCGCGAACACAGGTTCCGGAGCGAAAGGGCCACCACGTCCGAATGGATCGTCAGCATTCTTGTCC